>NZ_JACHYV010000014.1:0-155253 GCF_014193135.1 Rhizobium sp. BK049 | reverse complement strand
GCTAAGAAGGTGACGATCCGACAACCAGCTGCCGGGCGGGCGGCCACCCGCCCGGCAGGCATCAATATCCTACATTTTTCTTATCCAAGAAGGTGGCCCGAAGGGTCGGATGAGGGGGCCGCACGGGCCGACGCCAGCTATGGAATTTGCCCTATCTCTGGTTCCAGCGGCGGATGACCGGCTCGGTCAGGTCGTGCTCATAACCGAGCACGCTGATGCTGGCGGTATCGAGCACGAAATGCGCGCCACCCTGCGGCGGCAGGCCAAGCCAGCGGGCGGCCAGCACGCGCAGGAAATGCGAGCTGGAAAAGATCAGGATGGGCGCTGCCGCTTGGCGAAGCGCATGGATGACGGCATCGGCGCGGGCACCGACATCGGCAGCCGTTTCGCCGTTCGGGCAGCCGTCGCGAAAGAGCTGCCAGCCGGGACGTTCCGCCAGGATCGCCTTCGTCGTGACACCTTCATAGGCGCCATAGTCCCATTCGGCGAGGTCGTCGCGGATCAGAGCGCCCGTTCCGAAGCCGGCGAGCGCGCAGGTCTTGCGGGCTCGCGCCGACGGGCTCGACCAAACGGCGGAAAAGGAAAGGCCGGCCAGCCGCTCGGCAAGTTTTCGAGCGGCGGCTTCACCATTCGCCGTCAAGGGAATATCGCTGCGCCCGGTATGGCGCCCGGACAGGCTCCATTCGGTTTCACCGTGTCGAACCAGATATATTTCGGGAAACGCACTGCTCATCCGCATTCCCTTTCATTCCAAACGCTGCGGCGGTTCAGAACGTCACCTTTTCCAGCGGCGCCCGCCGCGCCTCGAATTCCTTCAGCTTGGCTTCATTCTCGGCGATGTAGTTGCGGTTGTCGGGAACGGCGAACTGGTTTTTGGCGATCTGGATCTGCAGGATGAACAGCTCATCCCAGCGGAAGCCCATTTCGGAACCGGCGAGATAGAATTCCCACATGCGGAAGAACTGTTCGTCGTAAAGGGCCACCGCCTCGGCCTTGCGCGCCACGAAACGCTCGCGCCAGTGGCGCAGCGTATAGGCGTAATGCATCGGCAGGATTTCGACATCCTTGACCAGCAGCCCGGCCTTTTCAAGCGGCGGCAAAACCTCGCCGACGGAAGGGATGTAGCCGCCCGGAAAAATATATTTCTCGATGAAGGCATTGGTGCCGAAGCTCGGCTTCGGACGGCCGATCGAATGCAGCACCATGACGCCGTTGTGGTCGAGCAGGTCCGAGACCTTGCGGAAGAAATTGCCGTAGTTGCCGATCCCGACATGCTCGAACATGCCGACCGAGACGATGCGGTCGAACTTCCTGCCCGTCATGGTGCGGTAATCCTGCAGCTCGAAACGAACACGCTCGGACAGACCGCGTTTTTCGGCGCGTGAGCGGGAGACCTTCAGCTGCTCTTCGCTCAGCGTGATACCGGTAAACTCGGCGCCTTCAGTTGCTTCCGTCAGGTACATGCCCATGCCGCCCCAGCCGGAGCCGATCTCCAGGATGCGCTGGTTGGGGGCAAGCAGGAGCTTGGCGGCGATATGGCGTTTCTTGGCGAGTTGCGCCTCATCCAGACCGATGCCCGGCGGGTTGAAATAGGCACAGGAATATTGCCAATCCTCGTCGAGGAAAAGATCGAAGAGCTTGGCCGAGAGATCGTAATGATGGGCGACATTGTGCTTGTTACGATTGATCGGCACGCGGCTTTTCAGCTGCTGCCAGGCGATACGGCCGACGAGCAGCGCCGCCATCTTGAAGTCGAAGATCTCGTTGGTGGTGTTCTGCTTCACCAGCGACAGGAAGTCGTAGATGTTGCCCTGTTCGAGAATGAACCGGCCCTGCATGTACATCTCGCCGAGCTTCATCGTCGGGTCGCGCCGGATGGCGTCTTCAGCCTCCTGATCGGCAAGCCGGGCGACCACCAAGTCGCCGGTGCCGTCGCCGATCACGTGGGTCTCGCCGTTGGCAAGGGTAAGCTTCAACGAACCCTTGCGGATGATTTGCTGGACGATCGATAAGAAAGCCGACGCCATGGACGCCTCGCAAATGTGACAGGATGGTCACATCAACTTAATAGCTCTCACTCGCCTTACAAGCGCCGGATTTAGCAGTCAGCGCAGAACGCTGCCAAACTGTGGCATTTTTGCAAGAATGCCGGCTAAATCCTTATTTTCGCTTCATGGCTTCAGCGAGTGCAGCGCCGAAAGCACCCTGGCCCTCCGCTTTCGGAGCTGCGGGCCGGCGCTCATTCTGCGGCCGGGCGCCCTGACTTGCGCGAGAATCGCCCCGCGGCTGAGACGCAGAAGAACCATCGTCGCGGCGCATCGAAAGGCCGATGCGCTTGCGCTTGGCATCGATTTCCACGACCCGCACCTTGACGACATCGCCCGCCTTGACCACCTCATGCGGGTCCTTGACGAAGCGATCGGCGAGTTGCGACACATGCACCAGACCGTCCTGGTGCACGCCGATATCGACGAAGGCGCCGAAGGCCGCGACATTGGTGACCGTGCCTTCGAGCACCATGCCGGGCGTCAGGTCGGAAATCTCGTGGACGCCCTCGGCGAAGGTCGCGGTCTTGAAGCTCGGACGCGGGTCGCGCCCGGGCTTTTCCAGCTCGGCGATGATATCCTTCACCGTCGGCAGGCCGAATTTCTCGTCGATGAACTGACGCGGATCGATCGATTTCAAGATGGCGCTATCGCCCATCAGCGTGCGCAGGTCGCGGCCGCAGGCGGCGACGATCTTCTTGGCGACGCCGTAGGCCTCGGGATGCACCGAGGAGGCATCGAGCGGCTCCTTGCCGTTCGGAATGCGCAGGAAGCCGGCGCATTGTTCGAAGGTGCGGCCGCCGAGGCGTGCGACCTTCAGCAGATCGCGGCGCGTCTCGAAGCGGCCCTCGCTGTCGCGGTGGCGGACGATGGCCTCTGCGATCGACGGGCCGAGGCCGGAGACACGGGCGAGCAGCGGCGCCGAGGCGGTGTTCAAATCGACGCCGACGGCGTTCACTGCGTCCTCCACGACAGCATCGAGGGAACGCGATAGCTTCTGCTGGTCGACATCGTGCTGATACTGGCCGACGCCGATTGACTTCGGTTCGATCTTGACGAGCTCGGCAAGCGGATCCTGCAGGCGGCGGGCGATGGAGACGGCGCCGCGCAGCGATACGTCGAGATCGGGAAACTCCGCCGCTGCGGTCGCCGAGGCGGAATAGACCGAGGCGCCGGCTTCCGAGACGATGACCTTGGTCGGCTTCGGGGTCGGCAGATCGGCCAGCATGTCGGCCACCAGCTTTTCCGTTTCGCGGCTGCCGGTGCCGTTGCCGATCGAGATCAGCTCGACATTGTGCTTGCGGATCAGCGAGGCGAGTTCGATCTGGGCGCCGCGCACGTCGTTCTTCGGCTGGAAGGGATAGACGGTCGAGGTCGCCACCACCTTGCCGGTGCCGTCGACGACGGCGACCTTGACGCCGGTGCGGATGCCGGGATCCAGGCCCATCGTCGCGCGCGAGCCGGCGGGTGCGGCCAGGAGCAGGTCCTTGAGATTGCGGGCGAAGACGTGAATCGCCTCCTCTTCGGCCCTTTCGCGCAGCTCGCGCATCAGGTCAAGCGACAGCGACATGGAAAGCTTCACCCGCCAGGTCCAGCTGGCGACCTCCATCAGCCAGCGGTCGCCGGGGCGACTCGTGCAGATCTCGTAAGCAGCGGCGATCATCCGTTCGACCGGCTTATTCGGCGAGGCGATCTCGGCATCGGCCTCGATGGTCAGCGTCAGCACCTCCTCGTTCCAGCCGCGCAGCATGGCAAGCGCCCGGTGGCCGGGCGCGGTCGCCCAGCGTTCCGAGTGATCGAAATAGTCGGAAAACTTCTCACCCGCCGCCTGCTTGCCATCGATGACCTTGGCTTTCAGCAGCGAAGCCTGGCGCATATGGGCGCGCAACTTGCCGAGCAGGTCGGCATTTTCGGCAATGGCTTCGGCAATGATGTCGCGAGCGCCTTCGAGCGCCGTCTTCACGTCGGGCACATCAGCCGTGACGAAGCCTTCAGCGAGCACCGCTGGCTCCCGGCCGCGATCGGCAAGGATCGCCTCGGCAAGCGGGCCGAGGCCGCGTTCCCGGGCGATTTCGGCGCGGGTACGCCGCTTCGGCTTATAGGGCAGATAGAGATCCTCGAGCTCCGCCTTGGTTGCGGCACCCGCGACCTTGGCCATCAGCTCCTCAGTCATCTTGCCCTGGCCGGTGATCGATTCGACGATCGTGTCGCGCCGGGCCTCGAGCTCGCGCAGGTACACCAGCCGCTCGGCGAGATCGCGCAGCTGCGTGTCATCGAGCCCGCCCGTCACTTCTTTGCGGTAGCGGGCGATAAAGGGCACGGTGGCCCCCTCGTCGAGCAGCTCGATGGCGGCCTTGGCCTGGTCGGGCCGGGCATTGATTTCGGAGGAGATGCGGGCTGCGAGAAAATGGAGGTCTGCGGCCATGGGATTCCCTATGTCGACGAAAGTTGCGGGACCATAGCGGCGAAAAGCGGCAAGGCAATGCCCGACTGGGGTTTCCACAGCGGAAGTTGACGGGTTGGGGCTACACGGCACAACGCCAACCGTTGCCCACTACCCCATTGCTCTCTTCCGTTTTTGCGGTTGTGCAGATGCGGCATTCTTTGATAGCAGAAGCAACGTTTTTGGATCGCCCTGCCCGCGGGCGCAAGGAAAAGAGTGACATGCCAAACCTTCTTCTCGAACTTCGCTCCGAAGAGATTCCGGCCCGCATGCAGCGCAAGGCTGCGGGCGACCTGAAGAAGCTCGTCACCGATGCGCTCGTCGAAGCCGGCCTGTCCTATGAAGGCGCGCGCGAATACTGGACGCCACGACGGCTGGCGCTCGACATTCACGGCCTGACGGCGCGCTCGGCCGATGTGCGCGAGGAGCGCAAGGGGCCGCGCACCGACGCCAACGAGAAGGCGATCGAGGGCTTTCTTCGCGGCGCCGGCCTTTCATCCGTCTCTGAGGCCCAGGTGGTGAGCGACCCGAAGAAGGGCGATTTCTACGTCGCGGTGATTTCCAAACCCGGCCGCGCGACGGAAGAGATCGTTGCCGAAGTGATGCCCGGCATCATCCGCGATTTCCCCTGGCCGAAATCCATGCGCTGGGGCAAGGCTTCCTCCAAGCCCGGCGCAATGCGCTGGGTGCGGCCGCTGCAGTCGATCGTCTGCACCTTTGGCCCGGAGCATGAGGAAACCGTCGTTATCCCGTTTGAAATCGACGGCATCACCGCCTCCAACATCACCTACGGCCATCGCTTCCACGCGCCCGAGGGAATCACCGTCCGGCGTTTCGACGATTACGTGGCGAGCCTGGAAAAGGCGAAAGTCATCCTCGACGCCGAGCGGCGCAAGGACATCATCCTGCATGACGCGCGCGACATCGCTTTTGCCAACGGGCTCGAACTGGTGGAAGACGAAGGCCTGCTGGAGGAAGTTTCCGGCCTCGTCGAATGGCCGCAGGTGCTGATGGGTTCCTTCGAGGAGGATTATCTCTCCATTCCCTCGGAGATCATCCGCCTGACGATCAAGACCAACCAGAAGTGTTTCGTAACCCGCAGGCAGGGTGAAGAGACGCTGTCGAACAGGTTCGTTCTCGTCTCCAACATCCAGGCGAGCGACGGCGGCAAGGAAATCGTTCACGGCAACGGCAAGGTCGTGCGCGCCCGGCTTTCGGATGCCCTGCATTTCTGGAAGCGCGACCAGGGCGATATGCCCGATCTCGAAACGCTGAAAGCATCTGCGGCAAAGTTCGGTCTCGACCTGAGCAAGCCGCTCGACCAGCGCATGGCCAAGCTCGACGCGCTCGACGTGACCTTTCATGCCAAGCTTGGCACACAAGGCGCCCGTGTCGCCCGCATTCGCGCGCGGGCATCGGAGCTCGCGAAAATTACCGGCGCCGACGCGGCTCTCGTCGATCGCGCCGCCGTGCTCGCCAAGGCGGATCTGCGCACCGAAGCCGTCGGCGAGTTTCCGGAACTGCAGGGCTTGATGGGCCGCAAATATGCGGTGCTGCAGGGCGAGAACGCCTCCGTCGCCGCGGCGATCGAGGACCATTACAAGCCGCAGGGTCCGTCGGACCGCGTGCCGGAGGACAAGGTGGCGATCACGCTGGCGCTTGCCGACAAACTCGACACGCTGACCGGCTTCTGGGCGATCGACGAAAAGCCGACCGGTTCGAAGGATCCGTTCGCCCTGCGGCGGGCGGCCCTCGGTGTCGTCCGCATCCTGCTGGAGCGACGGATCCGCCTGCCGTTGCTGGCGGCCACCAAGGACGGCGATCTGCTCTCCTTCTTCCATGACCGGCTCAAGGTCTACCTGCGCGATCAGGGCGCACGGCACGATCTGATCGATGCCGTGCTGACGCCTGAAGCCGACGACCTGTTGATGGTGGCGCGCCGCGTCGAAGCGCTGACGGCTTTCATCACCTCGGAGGACGGCGAGAACCTGCTTGCCGGCACCAAGCGCGCCACGCAGCTGCTCGCCGCCGAGGAGAAGAAGGGCACCGTCATCGCCGACGGCGTTTCGCCGGCGCTCTTCAGGCTCGATGCCGAAAAGGAGCTGTTCGCCGCCATAACGAGTGCCTCGAAAGATGCGGCGAACGCCGTTGCCGGCGAGGATTTCCGCTCGGCGATGGAGGCGCTTTCCAAGCTGCGCGGCCCCGTCGACCGCTTCTTCGAAGACGTGCTCGTCAACGACGAGGATGCCGCGATCCGCGCCAACCGTCTTGCCCTGCTGCGGTTGATCCGCGAGGCGACGGGAACGGTGGCGGATTTCTCGAAGATTTCGGGGTGAGCGGATTTTGAGCTGGGTGCTCTCGCCAGTGCTAACGCGAACGCTGTGCTTGCCGCATGGATCCTCGGGTCAAGCCCGAGGATGACGGAGTGGGGAGTGAGCACTGCGCCAAATGCGGCGCCGCAGACGCAATACGATCAGCGACTTCGAATTCAGTTTCCTAGAGCGCAGCCAGCTTTTCATGGGAAAGATGCAGACGTCCTTTCTTGCCAACAGTGCCGCCCATCTCTCCGTCATGCTCGGCCTTGACCTGCCTTGACCCGAGCATCCATGCCAAGCACTCTGCTTGTGCGGTTTGTTTTGGTCGGTCACCATACATCGATGATCCAACCCTAGCATCACCGCCCCAATGCGGTTACTCAAGCAGCCATGCAAAACAAGATTCTCGTCAGCGCCTGCCTCATGGGGCACGCCGTCCGTTATGACGGGCGGGCGAAGCCGTTGCTTCACCCGGCGATCGAGAGATGGCGGGCCGAAGGGCGGCTGGTGACGATCTGTCCGGAGATGTCGGCGGGCATGCCGGTGCCGCGGCCGCCGGCGGAGATCGCGGATGGAGCGACCGGCGAAGAGGTTCTGGCCGGCACGGCTCGGGTTATAGAGCTGACGGGCGGCGATGTGACGGAAGAGTTCCAGCAGGCGGCCGGAAATGCCGTGGCGCTCGCACGCCAGACCGGTTGCCGCTTTGCGCTGCTCATCGACGGTAGCCCGTCCTGCGGGTCTGGGTTCATCTATGACGGCACGTTTTCCGGCCGCCGGCAGGCCGGCAGCGGCGTCACGGCGGCAGCACTGAAAGCGGCCGGCATCGAAGTGTTTTCCGATCGGGAGATCGAGCGGCTGATCGAGCGCATCGCACGATAGGCCTCCAAATGACACGGCCGCCGGAGAACCGACGGCCGCTAAGAATTTCGTGATAAAAAGGCTTGTTGCCTCCGCGCCGTTTAGGCCGCGCGGCGACCCTGATGTGCAACGGGAGCAGCGCCGGCATTGCCGACCCGGAAGCCGCGGATGAGATCGATCAATTCGTCGGTGTCGCTGGCGAGCGTCTCGGCCGATGCAGTGGTCTCTTCGGCCATGGCGGCGTTCTGCTGGGTGGCGGCGTCGAGCTGGTTCACCGACGAGGAGATCGAGCGCAGCGTCGTGTCCTGCTCGGAGGCGCTGTGGGCGATCTTGGCGACGATCTCGTTGGCGGCCTTGATCTGGTCGGAGATGCGCTTCAGCGCCTCGCCTGCCTCGCCGACCAGACGGACGCCGTGTTCGACCTGGCTGGAGGAGCGGGCGATCTGGTCCTTGATCTCCTTTGCCGCGGCGGCGGAGCGCTGGGCAAGTTCGCGCACTTCCTGGGCGACGACGGCAAAACCCTTGCCGGATTCGCCGGCACGGGCAGCCTCGACGCCGGCGTTCAAAGCCAGGAGGTTGGTCTGGAAGGCGATCTCGTCGATGACGCCAATGATCTTTGATATCTCCGAAGACGATTTCTCGATGCCGCTCATCGCCTCGATCGCCTGGCTGACGATCGCATCGCTATGGGTGGTCTCGGCACTGACGGCGTGTACGCGCTTGCTCGCCTCATGGGCGCCATCGGCGGTCTGGCGGACGGCAACCGTGAGCTCATCGAGGGCGGCGGATGTTTCCTCCAGGCTTGCGGCCTGGCGCTCGGTCCGCTGCGACAACTCGTTGGAGGCGCGGCGGATCTCTTCCTTGCTGGTGCCGATATCACTGCCCTTGGCGCTGACCTTGGCCATGGCAGCCTCGAGATGCGACAGCGCATCGTTGAAGTTATCGCGAAGGGCGGCGTATTTTTGGCCGAGATCGGCGCAGCGGACCGTAAGGTCGCCGCGGGCGATCAGTTCCAGCGCCTGGCCGATCCTCGCCACCACGCGGGCCTGGAGCGCCGTCTCGTCCTGCTGCTGGCGCAGGTTGTTTTCGCGCTCGCTTTCCAGCGCCAGCTGCTGGGCCGCCTCGCGATCGGACATCTGATGGCGTTCGCGGATCTTTTCCTGCAGCGACAGCGTCGCCTTCGCCATCATGCCGACCTCATTGTTCATGCCGGTATGCGGGATGGCGATGGAAACGTCCTCTTCGGAGACCGCCTTCAGGGCGGCATGGACATTGTTGAGAGGGCCAGAAATGCCGCGAATGACGACGTAGGCAGCCGCCATGGCAAGGACGAAGAGAACGATGCTGCCGGAGAGCGCGGTCAGGATCGTGCTGTTAATCTGGGCATCGAGATCATCCATATAGACGCCGGTGACAACGACGACCTTCCAGGGGTCGAAGGCCTGGCCATAGGCCGTCTTGCGATAATCGCCGGCCGGCTGGCCCGGCTTGCTGGTGGAATAAAATTCAACCAGACCGCCACCCTGCTGACCGAGCTTGACCAGCTCTTCACGATAGAGCTTGCCCTTGCTGTCCGGCTGCCCCTTCAGGTTCTGTCCGACCTTCGAGGCATCGTAGTGAAACATCATCTGGACATCGTAGCTATAGCCGAAGAAATAGCCGTCAGGATCGTATTTCATGCCGTTGACGGTGGCGTAAGCCTGCTTCTGGGCATCCTCCAGCGTCATTTCGCCTGCGGTGACCTTGGCCTGGTAAAGCTTCAGAACCGAGATCGCCGACTGAACCTCGGCACGGAGCATGTCGTAACGCTCCGTGTAAATCGCATCGACCGAGGAGCGGATCTGCAGGGACGTGGCGATCGCAAAGGCCGCCATCAAGCCGACGATCAGCAATATGAGCTGCTTCGATATCTTTAGATTTTTCATGATTCCTCGCAAAGGGAATGAGCGAATACATTCCGGTGCGGTCTTCTACCGCCTGTGCGAGCGCATCTGAGAAGGACGCGTCTACCGCTGCTAAACAACATGCTGCGACCGGCGAATAAGAATTGAAGGTGACTCAATAAGAAAGCTTTAATTTTATTCGAACTGACGCGAATTTCCCTAAAAATCAGGGAGCTGAGTTACTAAGACAAGCGGTGAGTTTCCCCCTCACAGTCGGATATCGCTCGTTTTCGCTCTGCGGATCTGCCGGGGCCTCAAAGCAGGAATGCACCCCCGCTTCTCTTCGAGGGTGCATCCGCTCCACCGCAGTGGAACCCCAAGCGATCGAAACCTTGATCGGGCAGGGGCAGGGAACTGTCGCAGCGACTCCAATTGGCTTAAGGGCACACAGCCCTCTGATGCCGTGATTTTTTAGAAACGCAGCTTGAATTCGGAAACATCGGGAGCTGGCGGCTGCTCAACCATGCCGGCGGCAACCGGCTTGGCATCGCCGCCAATGACGGCTGCAGTCGTTGCGTTCATGTCGATGCCTGGCGCGGGCGAGATCGAAGGTTCGGCGGCTGCCAAGGCTTCCGGCGTTGCCTTGCTGACGAAGACGACGGGCGAACCGCCCATCCAGGCTTCGGTGCGGAAGATCTTCGTTTCGCCGCCGACGTCGCGAACTTCGCTCGCCTGGAGGACGCCGGGTTTCAGTTCCGGCACCGTATAGTCCTTGCGGCTTTGCTCGGCCTGTAGCGGCGGGCAAGCAGTGCAGCGTTCAGTGACGATGCTGCCTTCGGCACGCCCTGCCGTTTTGCCGATCACCTCGATCGAGGAGGCCATCGCCGAGCCTGCCATCAGCAGGACTGCCGCACCGAGGAAAATCTGACGCATCAACGCACCTCCGTCTCACTACGACAGCGGTATAGCGCAGCTTCGTTTCCATCCCGTCAGGGGAAAGGATAAAAATTTAAGGAACGCGACGATTTATGCGTCGTTCGAGGCTTTTTCGCGCTCGATCGCGCGCCAGCCGATGTCGCGCCGGCAGAAGCCGTTTTCCCACCGAACCCTATCCAGCAGGGCATAGGCGCGGCCCTTCGCCTCGGCAACCGTGCCGCCCGATGCCGTGACGTTCAGCACGCGGCCGCCGGTTGCGACCAGCACGCCGTCCTTCACGCCCGTGCCGGCATGAAACACCTTCTCGCCCTCGCCTGCCTCCGGCAGGAATTCGATCGGCGTGTTCTTCTCATAGGTGCCGGGATAGCCCTTCGAAGCCATGACCACCGTCAGCGCCGGATCGTCGCTCCATTCGGCCTTCACCTGATCGAGCGTGCCGTTGGCGGTGGCAAGCAGCAAGGGCAGGAGATCGCTTTTCAATCGCATCATCAGCACCTGGCATTCGGGATCGCCGAAGCGGACATTGTACTCGATGAGCTCCGGCCCCTTCTTCGTGATCATCAGTCCGGCGAAAAACACGCCGGAGAAGGGATGACCGCTCTCGGCCATGCCGCGAATCGTCGGCTCGATGATCTCCTTCATGGTGCGCTCGACCATCTCGGCCGTCATCACAGGCGCCGGCGAATAGGCGCCCATGCCGCCGGTATTGACGCCGGTATCGCCCTCGCCCACCCGCTTGTGATCCTGGGCGGTCGCCAGCGGCAGCGCATGTTTTCCATCGCAGAGACAGAAGAAGCTCGCTTCCTCGCCATCGAGATAAGCTTCGACGACAACTTCGGCGCCAGCGACGCCAAAAGCGCCCTCGAAGCAGTCGTCGACGGCATCGAGCGCTTCGTCGAGCGTCATCGCAACAGTCACGCCCTTGCCGGCGGCCAGCCCGTCGGCCTTGACGACGATCGGAGCGCCCTGGGCGCGAATATAGGCTTTGGCTTTCGGTGCGTTGTTGAAGCGCTGGTAAGCGCCGGTGGGGATGCCGTAGCGAGCGCAGATATCCTTGGTGAAGCCCTTGGAGCCCTCGAGCTGGGCGGCACCGGCGGAGGGCCCGAAGACTGCCAGGCCGTCGGCGCGCAGCCGGTCGGCGAGGCCGGCGACGAGCGGCGCCTCGGGCCCGACGACGACGAAGTCGATCGCATTGTCCTTGCAGAAAGAGGCGACCGCTTCGTGATCCTCGACATTCAAGGGCGCGAGGATCGCATGTTCGCCAATGCCGGGATTGCCGGGGGCGGCGTAGAATTCGCTCATCAACGGCGATTGCGCCAGCTTCCAGGCGAGCGCGTGCTCGCGTCCGCCCGATCCGATCAACAGAACCTTCATGCGCGATCCCTTTCCTGTTCCGTCAGGCGGTTAAGGGCCGAGGGCCGAAAGGTCAAGCGGGAAAGCTTACCAGCCCCCGCCTCCGCCGCCGCCTCCACCGCCGCCGGAGGAGCCGCCGCCGGAAAAACCGGAGGATGAACTCGATGGCGGCGGCGAGGGTATCGTCGACGCGATGGTGGAGGCCATCGACGAGGAGAAGCCGCCGATGCGATCGGAGAAGCTGCCGCTGTTGAAATCGCCGGAATACCAGGAGGGGGCATAGGCTGCGGCCGCGCCGGCGGCAGCGGCCGCAAGCCAGGTTTCGAAGGTGCGCGACCAGGGCTTTTCGACGCCGAGCGCCACCGCATAGGGCAGCAGCGTCTCGAAATGCTGCGGCGACATTTGTGGGGCGCCGGCCATATTCATGCGATCCTTCTCGGCCAGCGTCAGATATTGTCGCAGGCCGTCAATGCCGTCCATCATCCTGGCGCCGAGTGGCGTCGGCGCGCCCATGATGAAGAAATAGAGGACATTGAGCAGCACGATGCCGCCGACGGCAAAGAGCATCGGCGTCTCGTGCAATTCCACCAGCGACGAGGCAAGCGTCAGGACGATAATGGAAAGAATGCCGATGCCGACAAAAACGCCGACCGCTGCGGCGATGACGGCCATGACCTTGGCGAACAGCGATCTGCCCTGGTGCAGCGACTTGACCAAACCGGCGATGAAGACGGCAATAAAGACGGAAATGCCAATCGGGATCAGCATCAGCGCGATCGTATCCGGCTCCAGTGAGCCGAAGACGAACAACGCCACTAGGGCGGCGGCGCTCAGCGCAACGCCGCCGGTGGTGTAGCCGATGTTGGAATTATAATATTTGCCGCGATGCTCCCTCTCGATCGCCGAACGGAAGGACTGGCCGATCGTTTTCACCCGCTCACCATTCGCCTCGTCGATCGTCAGCGTCCGGCCTTCGCCGCCGGCAGCCTTCAGCAGCTCTGTCTCACCGGCCTGGAATTTCTCCTTGCCGAGCGGCTTGCCGGTGCCGCGGATGATGATCGAATCCTTGAGGTCTTCGAGCTTGACATAGCCGCGCACCGCAAGATTGAGGGCGGTTGCGGCAAGCGCCGTCCAGCCGCCGCCGGAGAAGCCCTTATTGTCGATATAGTTGACCAGCGCCGGCGAGATGCCGTCCGGCGCATCCCAGCGCGGCACGACGACGCCTCGGGCGGGGTCGCGGCCGACCTTCAGCCAGGATCTGAGGTAGTAGGCAAAAACCAGGATCAGGCCGCCGAAGCCGATGAAATAATTGCGGTTGTCCTTCAGCCACCAGGTGCTTTCCATGTCCGCGCCCGGCGGATCGATCGAGCCCTTCGGCATGCGGATCGCAAAGGTCAGGCCTTCATTGGGGCCAAGAGGCGCGGTGGTGGAAAAGACGATGCCGGCGCCGCTTTCGCTGACACTGGCATCCTTTCCCCTGGCGCCCTGCGGGCCGGTAAAGAAAGTCGTCTCGGTCGCGCTGACATCAGGCGGCAGGTTCACGGTTGCGGTGACTGACCTGATCGGAAAGATCCAGCCATTGCCGGTGACGTTCCAGTAGAGTTCGTCGTGATCGTCGAAGTAGCGGATCTGGCGGTTGGTCCGGTAGGTGAAGACATAGCGATGACGGCCCGGCGTCACCGTCACCTCGGCTGAGCCGGCATAAATGCGGATACCGCCGGATATCGATTCCGTGTGCCAGCGCTCGTTCGCGCCATCGCGCGTGACCGAGACCATGTCGAAATCGACGCTGCGGCGACGGCCGCCGGCGTCGGTGAAATAGAGCGGAAAATCCCGGAAGATGCCGTGGTTGATCCGGTTACCCTCGGCATTGACGATGATGGTTTCCGTCACCGTCATCACGCCGCTCTTTTCGAGCGCGATCTCGGAGGCGAAACTGTCGATCACCTCGGCTGCAAAGGCCGCCGGGGCGGCGACCATCAGGAGCAGCGCCAAGCAAAAACCGAAAAACCGACGCCCCATCCCTGTCTCCCCGCCGGCTGCCCCGGCTGCGCCTTGCTTCAATCCCTATCCCGATAGGTCACGCCAAGCGCGGCAAGCGTCCGCCAATAGGCGGGGAAGGTCTTGCCGACACAATCAGGATCGAGAATGGTGATGCCGTCGATCTTGAGGCCCGCAAGTGCGAAGCTCATCGCGATCCGGTGGTCGGCAAAGGTGTCGATCTCGGCCGGCAACGTCTGACCGGCGAGAGCAGGATCGGAGTGGACGATCAGATCGTCCCCCTCCTCGACGGCCAGACCTTCGCGGATATTGTTGAGTCCGGTGGACAGGGCGCGGATGCGGTCGCATTCCTTGACGCGCAGATTGGCGATGCCGACGAAGCGGACCGGCGTCTCGTTGAAGGCGGCCAGCACGGCGATGGTCGGAACGGCATCCTGCATCTGCGAGCCGTCGATTTCAGCCGGCAGATGCGGAAATTTGGCGATCGTCTCGTAGGCCTTGGCATCCGGCTGGGTGAAGGCATCGTTCGGCACGCCGAGATCGATCCTGCCATCGCTCAGCACTTCGGCCGCCCAGAGATAGGTCGCGGCGGATGCATCCGGCTCGATGACGAAATCGGCGGCGCGATAGCCGGTCGGCTCGACGCGCCAGGTGACGGGGCTGGTCTTTTCGACATTGGCGCCGAAGGCCTTCATCGCCGCGGTGGTGAGATCGATATAGCCAAGCGCGCCGATATCCTCGCCAACGAGTTCGATGTTGACCGGACGGTCGCCGCCGGCTGCCATCATCAGCAGCGCCGAAACATATTGGCTGGACAGCCCGCCATCGATCAGGATTCGATCGGCCTCAAAGCGGCCGGTGCCTCTGACGGTGACCGGCGGGCAGCCGGTCTCAGCTGCGACGTCGATGCCGAGTGTGCGCATCGCTTGAACCAGCGGTCCGATCGGGCGCTTGCGCATGTGCTCATCGCCGTCGACGATGACGGTGCCGTCGACCAGAGCCGCAGCCGCCGTCAGGAAGCGTGTGGCCGTGCCGGCATTGCCGAGGAAGAGCGGCGCCTTCGGCGGCATGAGTCTGCCGCTACCGGTGACGACAAAGGTCGTGTCGTCGGGCTCGTCGATCACAACGCCCATGGCGCGCAGCGCATCGGCCATATAACGGGTATCGTCGCTCTTCAGCGCACCGGTCAGCCGGCTCGTGCCCTTGGCAAGACCGGCGAGCAGCAGGGCGCGATTGGTGATCGACTTCGAACCCGGTGGCATCGCGCGGCCCGAAAGCGGCCGGCCCAGCGGGATGATCGTGAGTTTGGCTGTGCGTGTCATTCTATGTCTTCCGTCCATGAGCGAGGCTAAATCGCGTCGCCATCTGCCTTTGCTCTTAACCGCTTTCTCGCAAAGGCAAAATGCCGGATCGTCAGAATTTGACGCTGGGGACGGCGCGATCGGCCTCGTTGGTGATTTCGAAATAGTCGCGCTTGGCAAAACCGAACTGGCCGGCAACAAGATTGGAGGGGAAACTTTCGACCCTGACGTTCAGGTCGCGGGCCGCGCCATTGTAATAACGTCGCGCCATCTGCAGCTCACCTTCCATGGTTTCAAGCGACGCCTGCAGCTCGGCGAAATTCTGGTTGGCCTTGAGATCGGGATAGGCTTCGGCGAGCGCGATCACCCGGCCGAGCGCCTGGCCGAGCAGCCCTTCCGCCTGCGCCCTGCCGGCTACATCGCCCGATGGCACGGCCTGCGCCTTGTTGCGCAGCGCAACCACCTCCTCGAGCGTCGACTTTTCATGGGCGGCATAACCCTTGACCGTCTCGATCAGGTTCGGAATCAAATCGGCGCGGCGCTTCAGCTGGACGTCGATACCCGACCAGGCTTCCTCCGCTATCTGACGGGAGCGAACCAGGCCGTTGTAGATGAAGACGACATAGAGTGCGACCAGAACGATGACGCCAAGCGCAATATACATCGCGAATCCCCTGCAACGAAGTAATGTTTGTACAAAGACTACGCAGGATACCCGGCTGTCGTCAAACACCGATATGCGTGAGAATTCGAGCCGCCGTCTGCTCGGGCGAAAGGTCCGTCGTATCAATTTCGACCGTGTGTTCAGCCAGTCCGCGCAACAGTTTATAGTTTGCCCGGAGCTGTTGCAGCTTCACCGTATCCGTCAGCTTGAGCGCCTCGGATCGGCCGGGAGAGATGAGGCGCCTGGCATTCTCCTCCGGCGCGCAATCGAGGAGAACCGCGACCAGATCCGCGCCTCTGGCGGCAGCCAGATCGCGATACCAGGAGAACATCGCACTATCATGCTCGTCATCGGCAAGAGCATCGGTAAAGACGAAACTTTCAGCCGGATCAGCGCGCACGGCATGGTCGAAAAAAACCCGCCGAATCTGCTCACGCAGAGATAGATGCAGAGGGTTGCTGCGGGCGAAAAGCGCTTCGGCCGGATTAAGCAGCATGTGATTGTCGATAAGCCGCGCGCCGATTCTTTTCGCCAGCAGGCGGCCGATAGTTAGCTTCCCGGTGCCTGGCCAGCCGTTGATATGGACGATACGACTGGCAGGCTTTTGCGTCACGCCGCCTCTTTCGACAGGTTGACGCCGCCGGCGTCGGTCAGCAGGAAGGCTTCGCCACAGGCCTTGGCGAGCGTGCGCACCCGCAGGATGTAGCTCTGGCGCTCAGTGACCGAGATGACGCCGCGTGCGTCGAGCAGGTTGAAGACGTGGCTGGCCTTGATGCACTGGTCATAGGCCGGGAAGACGCATTTGTGCAGTCGCTGATTGTCGCTTTGGCCCGGCGCGCCGGCATCGAGCAGCGCCCGGCATTCCTTCTCGGCATCGACGAAATGGCGATGCAGCATTTCGGTATTGGCGAATTCGAAATTGTGACGCGAATATTCCTGCTCGGCCTGCAGGAAGACGTCGCCATAGCTGATCTTCTCGTCGCCTTCGCGGCCATTGAAATTGAGGTCGTAGACATTGTCAACGCCCTGGACGTACATGGCGAGGCGCTCGAGACCGTATGTCAGTTCGCCCGCGACCGGCGCGCATTCGATGCCGCAGACCTGCTGGAAATAGGTGAATTGCGAGACTTCCATGCCGTCGCACCAGCATTCCCAGCCGAGGCCCCAGGCGCCGAGCGTCGGGCTTTCCCAATCGTCCTCGACGAAACGGATGTCGTGCAGCAGCGGGTCGAGGCCGATCGCTGCGAGCGAACCGAGATAGAGTTCCTGCAGATTGGGCGGATTCGGCTTCAGGATGACCTGATACTGGTAATAATGCTGCAGCCGGTTCGGGTTTTCGCCATAGCGGCCATCCGACGGGCGCCGGGAGGGCTGGACGTAAGCCGCTTTCCACGGCTTGGGGCCGAGGGCGCGCAAGGTCGTTGCCGGGTGGAAGGTACCGGCGCCGACCTCCATGTCGTAGGGCTGCAGCACCGCGCAACCCTTGTCCGCCCAGTAGCTATGCAGGGTCAGGATCAGCGCCTGAAAGGAGCGCTTCGGGTTCATATGGTCTGGGAGAGCTGACATGGGATGGCACCGCTGGCTTGGGAATTATCGGCGCGACAGGTGCCATGGAGGGCGGCAGGGGTCAAGGGTTTTGCAGCGGTCGGGGTCGAACGTCGATGTGGAAGCGGAACCTAACTGCGCCTAACCTCAATCCAGCGATGGTGGGCTAGGCACCCCCTCTGTCCTGCCGGACATCTCCCCCACAAGGGTGGAGATTGGCAAGAGGCTTGACCATCGCCCCCTCTCTAACGGCAGCGACAATCACAATGCTCAGTTGCTTGGGGAAGCCGTCACGCCCAGCCGATCTCCCTCCTTGTGGGGGAGATGTCCGGCAGGACAGAGGGGGGTGCCCAGCCCACCTACGTTTGCGCGGCGGACCCGCAGCCGGATGAGGCAAATCCAAGGCTGTATCTATTCCTCATCCCGCTTCAGCCGATATTCCCCGGTCACGGGGTCCTTGACCAGCGTGCCGATCGCGCCGGTCTGGCGTTCCTTTTCGGCGCGGCGCGATTTTTCGGCGAGCTTGCGGGCATCGGACACGAAGCGGCGGTAGAGCCACCAGGCTGAGAACACCAGGACCAGGATCGTGATAAGCTGTGCCATGCCCCTCTCTTGCTCCTCTCAAAGCCCGAAGCGGCTCCACAATGCTCTCTCTTCCGCCGCTTCGACAAGTCCTGTTGCGAGACCTGCCCCCCCGCCTTCGAGTGTAACAGGCGATACGCCGGGAATGCGGCGGCCGAAGAGGCCGCGGCCGGCGGTGACGAGTTCCAGCCGGGTCTTCTGGCCGTAGCGCCGCTTCAATTCCTGGCGCATGTCGCCGAGGCCATCGATGAGGCCAAGCTCGAGGCCGCGGGTGCCGCTCCAGAACAAGCCGGAAAACACCGTCGCATCATCCGTCAGCTTGCCGGCGCGGCGCTCGCGCACCATTGCGATGAAGACCTGGTGGATTTCGAGCTGCAGGCTCTTGAGGTACTCGATATCCTTTTCCTTTTCCGGCTGGAACGGATCGAGGATCACCTTGTTTTCGCCGGCCGTATAGACGCGGCGCTCGACGCCGATCTTCTTCAGGAGTTCGGGAAAGCCGAAACCGCCGGAGACGACGCCGATCGAGCCGACGATCGAGGTGGCGTCGGCGATGATCTCGTCGCCGGCAAGCGCGATCATGTAACCGCCGGAAGCGGCGACATCCTCGACGAAGACCAGCACCTTCTTCTGCTTTTCGCGGGCGAGCTCGCGGATGCGGGTGAAGATCAGTCGGGACTGGACCGGCGAGCCGCCCGGCGAATTGATTGTTATGGCAACGGCCGGCGCCTCCTTCATGGCGAAGGCCTTTTCCAGGACGGGGGCGACATTGGCGAGATTGAGGGTGGGGCGGAACTGGCCGCCGCCGCTGATGATGGCGCCCTGCAGCCTGACGACGGGGATGGTGAGGCCCTCCTTGCGGAACCGTTTCGGCAGCAGCTTTCTCAAGAATCCGGCCATTTCCCATCCTTCGCTTCGGGTCGTACGATCGTCATTTCGCAATCGCATCCATGTATGCGCTGGAACGACAAACGCAATGGCCGCGTTCCTGAAAAACACCGGATTGATTTTCTTGTTGCGAATGACTTGCATTATCATTCTAATCGGTCATAGTGCACCGACGATAAACAGGTGGAAATGGCATGGACGCCCTCAATCCCAATGCAAACAGCGGCTGGCGGCACGAACGCGGCGAGGCGTCGCTGTCGGATGTCTACCGAACCGTCGGAACCGGACGTCACAGCTCGGTGTGGCGACGGGCGGCAGCCTTTGCCGGGCCGGGCTACATGGTCGCAGTCGGCTACATGGACCCGGGCAACTGGGCGACCTCGCTCGCCGGCGGTTCGAAATTCGGCTATGCGCTACTCACCGTCGCACTGCTTTCCAACCTGATGGCAATCGTGCTGCAATCACTCTGCGCGCGCCTGGCGATCGCCTCCGGCCGCGACCTCGCGCAGGCCTGCCGCGACGCCTTTCCCAAATGGGTTTCGGTGCCGCTCTGGGCCTTTGCGGAAATCGCCATCATCGCTACCGACATTGCCGAGGTGATCGGCACGGCAATCGGTCTCAATCTGCTGTTCGGCATTCCGCTTGAGCTCGGCGTTCTGATTACCGCGCTCGACGTCTTTCTGATCCTCTTCCTGCAGAGGCTCGGCTTCCGCTGGGTGGAAGCCTTCATCATCGCCTTGCTTGGGGTAATCGCGCTCTGCTTCGGCGTGCAGATCTTCCTTGCCGATCCGCAATGGGGCGCCGTCATCACCGGCTTCTTCCCGACGACCGAGATCGTCACCAACCCGGAAATGCTCTATTTGGCGCTCGGCATCCTCGGTGCGACCGTCATGCCGCACAATCTCTATCTGCACTCCGGCATCGTGCAGACGCGGGCCTATGGTCACACGATCCCCGAGAAGAAGGAGGCGCTGACCTATGCGACGATCGACTCCACCGTCGCGCTCTGTTTCGCGCTGTTGATCAATGCCTCGATCCTGATCCTTGCAGCCGCCGCCTTCAATGCCAATGGCAAGACCGATGTCGTCGAGCTCGGCAACGCCTATGCGCTGCTGTCGCCGCTGCTTGGCCTCGCCATCGCCCCGACGCTCTTCGGCATCGCGCTTCTCTGCTGCGGCCTCAACTCGACGGTGACGGCGACGCTTGCCGGCCAGATCGTCATGGAAGGCTTCCTCAAGATCCGGCTGAAACCCTGGGTGCGCCGGCTGATCACCCGCGCTATCGCCATCGTGCCGGCAGCGGTCGTCACCATCTGGTACGGCAACCAGGGCACGGCTGAACTGCTGATCCTCACGCAGGTCGTGCTCAGCCTGCAGCTTTCCTTCGCCGTCTTCCCGCTGGTGATGTTCACCGCCAGCCGGGCCAAGATGGGCGAACTCGTGGCGCCGCGCTGGCTGAGCGGCATCGCCTATGTGATTGCGGTCGTGATCGCTGGGCTGAACGTCAAGCTGCTCTTCGACTTCGTCACCGGCTAGCGTTTGACGATCGCAGCCTGGAATAGGCCGCCCGGCCATTGTTGAAATCGTCGACCAGAGGGGAGAATTTGTGGCTTCCCTCTTCGTGCATGACGAGGGCCGCGCGCAGCGACAGCCGCGCCCGTGAGCCCTTGATGGCGGTCACCAGGATGCGGACGGCATTTTCCCCGGGGCGCGGATGGATGGCCGTCACCTCGATGCCGCCGAAGCGGCGGCCGCAGGCATCGATGATCTCGGCGATCGACTGGGGTCTGGCGATCAGCGACAATTGCCCGCCCGGGATCATGATGGCGCCGGCCGTGCGGATCCAGCTTTCGAACAGGCCGTCGGTCATCGCATGGGCTTCGGCCTTCAGCGCATCGGGCGTGCGCCGGTCGCCGGCATCGTTGAAGGGCGGGTTCATGATCACGTGATGGAAGCTTTCATCGGCAAGGCCGGCATCGTTGCGTGCCTTGGCGGTCAGCGTCACATCGGCCTCGACGACACTGAGGCGGGCGGCGAGATGGGCATTTTCCGGCAACAGGATGCTGCGGCGGGCATAATCGGCCATCTCGGCAGAGCGTTCGAACAGCAACACCTCTGCATTGACAAGGCGCGAGGCGACGGCAAGGCCGGCGGCGCCGGCGCCGGCGCCGAGATCGGCAACCCTGATCGCGCGATCGTCGGCGACGAGGGCGGCCAGCAGCATCGCATCCATGCCGGCGCGATGGCCCCTCCCCTTCGGCTGCACCAGATGAAAGGCGCCGCGATGGAAGGCGTCGATAGTTTCAGCGGGGCCGATGGTCATCGTCCGCTCACGTCCTGTCGCGCAGTTCGCCGCCGAGGCCGGCGTCGATCAAAATGCGGCGGGCCCGGTCGGCCATGTCCTCATCCACCAGCAGGCGGCGCGGCAGCATGCCGAGCGAGCCTTCCAGCACGCTCATGCCCTGATCGGCGATGAAGCAGTGAATTCCGGCATCCTTCATCAGGCTCTCGGCGAAGGAGAGCAGAACGGGATCGTTAGCGCGGATAAGTTCATGCATTTGCCGTCTTTTTCCTTCCAATTTCGGCTAACGCGACAATTCACCCCTTGCCGCGTCCATCGCCCCTTTCTATTGTCAGATGCAATGAGTGAACAGGAGTCCGGGTCGTTGGGCGTGGTCATACCGCTTGAAGAAAGCAAAAACAAACTGGCATCCATCAAGCCGTTGGTCGATCTCACCCGGGCTGACATGGAGCGGGTGAACCAGCTCATTCTGTCCAAGGCCGGCTCCGACGTGCAGATGATCCCCGAAGTGGCGAACCATCTGATCTCATCAGGCGGCAAGCGGCTGCGGCCGATGCTGACGCTGGCGGCCGCCTCACTGTTCGACTATCGCGGCGAAAACCACATCAAGCTCGCCACCTCGGTCGAATTCATGCATACGGCGACGCTGCTGCATGACGACGTCGTCGACGAAAGCGACCTGCGCCGCGGCAAATCGACTGCGCGGATGATCTGGGGCAACCAGGCAAGCGTGCTGGTCGGCGACTTCCTGCTCGGCCAGGCCTTCCGCATGATGGTCGATGTCGGCTCGCTCGATGCGCTCGACGTCCTGTCTTCCGCGGCATGCGTGATCGCCGAAGGTGAAGTGCTGCAGCTTTCCGTCGCCAAGAACATGGAAACGACGGAGGACGATTACCTCTCCGTCATCCGCGCCAAGACGGCGGCTCTCTTTGCGGCTGCCGCCGAAGTCGGGCCGATCGTTGCCGATGCCGGCCGCTCCGGCCGCAATGCGCTGAAATCCTACGGCATGAATCTCGGCCTCGCCTTTCAGCTCGTCGACGACGCGCTCGACTATGGCGGCAAGGCCGCCGATCTCGGCAAGAATGTCGGTGACGATTTCCGCGAAGGCAAGATCACGCTGCCCGTCATCCTCGCCTATCGCCGCGGCACGACGGAAGAGCGCGCATTCTGGCGTGATGCGATCGAGGCCGGCAACAGCAGCGACGCCAACCTGGAAAGAGCGCTCGGGCTGATCACCAAATACGGCACGCTGAGCGACACGATCGGCCGGGCGGTCCATTACGGCACGATCGCGCGGGACGCGCTGGCGCCGCTACCCGATACGGTATGGAAATCCGCTCTGATGGAAGTGATCGACTTCTGCATCGAGCGCGTCAATTGATCGAACGCCGCGATCGAAGCTGATTTTCTTGCAGCGCCGCTCCAAAAAAGCCATCCTGTTATGACTCAGTGATGACGACTGATTTGCGACCGGCAGCGGCCGGACGCTCTCGAAGAAAGGTTTTCTAATGCGGCAGAGAATTGCCATCCGTCTCCTTACGAGCGCAGCGCTGGCGGCTGTCCTTTCGCTTGGCGGCGTTGCCGGCGTGAGTGCCGAAGATGCGGCCACGGCGGGCGATGCCGGCAAAGCCGAGAGCTTCTTCGATGCCGATAACGTCACCACGTTCTCAGGCGCCTTCCTCGCCGCGCGCACAGCCGATGTCGATCACGATTACGAGACCGCGATCGCGCTCTACAAGAAGGCGCTGCAGATCGAGCCCGGCAATCCCGAGATCCGTCAGCGGCTGATGATCTCGCTGCTGCTCAACGGCGACATCAAGGAAGGCGTCAAATACGCCAATGATCTGAAGAGCGATCCTTCGGTCGAGCGTATCACCACGATCGTGCGCGCCATGGATGCCGTGCGCCGCGACGACTACAAGACAGCCGAGTCGATCCTGAAATATAAGGGTCCGAACGATCTCGACCGGATGATGAACGACCTGCTGCTCGCCTGGGCCCGCGTCGGCGCCGGCCGCGGCAAGGAAGCGCTCGCCATGGTCGAGAAGATGAAGGGCCCGGACTGGTTTCGCATCTTTCAGAACTACAATGCCGGCGCGATCGCCGTCGTTACCGGCGATGTGAAGTCGGCCCGCCAGCATCTCAACGACGCCGTGCTCGACAAGGAAGGCGGGGCGACGGCGCCCGACACGTTCATGCGCGCGGTGATGGCGCTTGCCCGCCTGGAGGCGGCGCAGGGCAACAAGCAGAAGGCGCTCGATGCGGTTTCCGTCGGCGATAACCTGCTGCCGAACTACGCGCCGCTGAATGCGCTGCGCGACAGCATCGAGAAGGCCGAGAAGCAGGAGCAGCAGGTCAAGACGGCCGAAGAAGGCGCCGCCGGCGTGCTCTTCTCCGTCGGCGGTGCTCTGAACCGCGATGGCGCCGAGGATATCGTCTCTCTCTACCTGCAGACCGCGAAGGCGCTCGACCCCAACAGCGCCGATACACTGGTGCTGCTCGGCGGCATCGCCGAAAAGCAGAACCAGATGGACCGCGCCATCTCCCTCTATAAGAAGGTGCCGGAAGATTCGCCGATGCGGCGCATCTCCGAGCTTCAACTCGGCCTCGCCCTTGCCCAGGGCGGCAAGGTCGACGAGGCGCGCAAGCACCTGCAGGCGCTGATCGCCTCCGATCCGAAGGATATCCGCAGCTACCTCGCCTATGGCAGCGTGCTCTCCGACGCCAAGGACTACGAGGCGATGGCCGCCAATTACGACAAGGCGGTCGAAGTGATCGGCCCAATCCCCGGCCGCGCCAACTGGAGCGTCTTCTTCCAGCGCGGCATTGCCTATGAGCGGCTGAAGAAGTGGGAGCAGGCCGAACCGAATTTCCGAAAAGCCCTGGAGCTCAACCCCGACCAGCCGCAGGTGCTGAACTATCTCGGCTATTCCTGGATCGACATGAACCGGAATCTCGACGAAGGCCTCGCCATGATCAAGAAGGCTGTCGATCTTCGCCCTGACGACGGCTACATCATCGATTCGCTCGGCTGGGCCTATTTCCGCCTTAACCGCTTCGACGACGCCGTCGACGAGCTGGAGCGGGCTGCGCAGATCAAGGCCGGCGACGCGACGATCAACGACCATCTCGGCGATGCCTACTGGCGGGTCGGGCGCAAGCTCGAAGCAGTCTACCAGTGGAACCGGGCGCTCGCCTCCGAGCCTGAAGCGGCCGAAATTCCGAAGATCAAGGAAAAGATCGCAAACGGCCTGCCCGCTAGCGACGATGCCAAGGCGGCCGACAAGAAGCAACCGGATCCGGCGCCGGTCACGCCGCCGCCGGTCGACAAGAAGTCCTGACGGGCGCGACCGATGCCTGAGCAGGGCTTGGCCGACGCTTTCGGCGTCACCGAAGAGGCGCGCGCGAAGATCAATCTCGCCCTGCATGTGACGGGCCAGCGGCCGGACGGCTATCACCTGCTCGATATGCTGGTGACCTTCGCAGATTGCGGCGACCGGCTGGGCTTCCTGCCCGCGCAGGCCGACGCCTTCACCCTGTCGGGCCGCTTCGGAGAGACGCTTGCCGGCGACGGCGACACCAACCTTGTAATCAGAGCGCGCGATTTGCTGCGCGAGGCTGTCGGCGCCCTTGCCTTCCCTGTTCACATCCATCTCCAGAAGAACCTGCCCGTTGCCTCCGGCATCGGCGGCGGCTCGGCCGATGCGGCGGCGACCCTGCGGGGGCTAATGCGCCTCTGGGGCTTGCGATTGCCGGTGGAAACGCTGGCGGCGCTGGCGCTGAAGCTCGGCGCCGACGTGCCCATGTGCCTCGAGAGCCGGCCGCTGATTGCCCGCGGCATCGGGGAGGAGATCGAAGCCGTGCCCGATCTGCCGGCCTTTGCCATGGTGCTGGCCAACCCGCTGAAGGGGGTTTCGACGCCGGAGGTTTTCCGCCGGCTCACGGCAAAGAACAATTCACCCCTGACGCTCGCACACACCGAAGGCTGGCTTGCGGCGATCGGCGCGGCTCGCAACGACCTGGAGCCACCGGCACGCGAAGCCGTGCCCGAAATCGCGGCGATCTCGGCGATGCTGCAGGCTGAGGGCGCTCTTCTTGCCCGCATGTCCGGCTCCGGCGCCACCTGCTTCGGGATCTTCGCCGATATGGCCGCCGCGCGCCATGCGACGGCAGCTCTTCACGAGGCGCAGCCCGACTGGTATTTCCAGGCGACGGAAACGGTTTCGGGAGGCATGTGATGGCAGGTTTGGACGAAAAACGGCCCTTCATCGCCGTCGGCATAGCCGTCCTCACCGTCTCGGATACGCGCACGCCGGAGACGGACAAGTCCGGCGATACGCTGGCGGTGCGGATCGCCGAGGCCGGCCACAGGCTGGTCGAGCGAGCGATCGTGCCCGATGACCGGGAGAAAATCGCCGCTCAGGTCAAAGCCTGGACCGAGCGTGATGAGATCGATGTCGTTATCACGACGGGCGGCACCGGCTTTACCGGCCGAGACGTGACGCCCGAGGCGCTGGAGCCGCTGTTCGAAAAGCGCATGGATGGCTTTTCCGCTGTCTTCCACCGTATCTCCTATGACAAGATCGGCACGGCGACCATCCAGTCGCGCGCCACCGCTGGCGTTGCCAACTCCACCTTCATCTTCGCCCTGCCCGGCTCGCCCGGAGCCTGCCGGGACGCCTGGGACGGCATATTGAAAGCACAGCTCGACTATCGGAGCTTGCCTTGCAACTTTGTCGAGATCATGCCGCGCCTGGACGAGCATCTGAAACGCGGCGCAAAGAAATAGACTGGCGCTGCCGTTACAGTGCCGCGGTCGCGCCGTCGAAAACCTGATTTAGACTTTCGAGGCCGACGCGCTGGCCTGTGTTATGTGGCAATGCCCGGCAGAGCCGGCATCGAATCCCAGCCATCACCCGACAGCAGAATGCAACTTATGCCGTGGACATCCGTGACGACGAGCGTCCAGGTGCCGCTTTTGGCGGCATAGACCTCGAGAACGGCGTTTTGGTTGATCAGGCCGACGGCGGTGAGCTTCTCACCGAAATTCCTGTCGAGGAAACTGATGACGTCGGGTCGGCCTGCGCAACTGAGCATCGTCTGCGATGCTGCCGAATTCGGATGCGCGATTACCAATGTCGGCAATATGACGGCCAGCAGGCCGTAGATCCTACCGCGTACGCCGCAGATCCTGCCGCGCATGCGGTAAATCCTACCGCGTGGCATGACGCACCTCCTTTCGCCGGAAACCCGGCAGAAGAGGAGATTTTTCGCCGACCTGTTCTGCCGTTCACCGGCATTCCACGGCATCCGTTGCGAAGCGCGGCGCTTCGGCGGCGCCATAGGTGAATTATAGCGCGAAATCCGATTGGGCGCCATCTTTGCGCGATGGCGGGACGTAATCACCAAAGCGCGCTTGCGACGAGACCAGTCATCCGGCTGCCGCCACCTTCCCGCTTGCGGGCGAAGGGGATATGCCGCGCCAGCTTCCTCCATCTCGACGTTGCATTGGGCACGTCACCTCGCCCCGCTTCTACGGGGAGAGGGTTAGGTGAGGGACAATCTCTCAGACAGCGTAGATGCAGCGATGGGCATTCTACCGCGTGGCACGCGCCACCCAGGAAGGAATCAATTCACTTGCAAGCTTGCGCGGCTTCTGGCCCTTGTCGAAGTCGGCAACAGGCATCCCGCTTCTGGCGGCGGCGAGCGCCAGGTTCTTCGGCATCAACAAGCCAAGCTCCAGCGGCGGTCGACCGCGGGCAACGCGCTGGAAGAACGGGCGTCGATAGCCGCGCGAGGCGGCAAAGCGCGCGGGTGTCTTATTCAGCGCCACATATTCGGCGATCTCATCGATCCAGCCGGCCTGGGGCCTGGCGCCCGGCTCGATAAAGAGCAGCCATTCGCCTCGGGCGGAGCGCACGATGTCCTTGATATCCCACTGTGAATGGAAACGGCAGCCGGCGGCGTCGGCAACCCGCGAGGTGCCGTCGCGCGAGCCGTGATCAAGCACGATCACATCGCTGACGAGTCCTTCCACCGCGCCTGCCACCAATACCGATAAGGTCTGCGCCAGTTCGGATTCCTGATCCTGGCATTCGAGAACAACCGTCAACATCGATTATTCATAATGCGCCGCACAATTTTTTGCCAGTACCGTTTTGCGTATTTTGTTCTTGCATTGTTCTCATTTTACCGATAGGAATTTAATCATCACAAACGGCGGAGACAACGGCTTTCCGCTGCGGGAGAATCCGATGAGAGAGCAGTCCCTGGCAGGGCAGGCCGCATTCGCGCCTGCCAATACGGCAGATATTGCCGATGCGATGATCGTGTCCTCCGGTCTTCGGGTCGAGGTTGACCGGCGGCGCGGGCGTGGAGCGGGACTGAACCCAACAGGGCGGTTCGAAGCGCTGCAGCGGGAGACCTTCGACGACGGTTGGCAAACGTTGGAAGAACTGCCACCGTTCAAGACCGAGGTTCAGATCGAAAAGCCGCGCACCGCGATTACACGCAATGAATCGCCGGATCTTTCCTTCGACCGCTCGATCAATCCCTATCGCGGCTGCGAGCACGGCTGCATCTATTGTTTCGCCCGCCCGACGCACGCCTATATGGGGCTTTCGGCGGGGCTCGATTTCGAGACGAAGCTCTTCGCCAAGCCCGATGCGGCGAAGCTCTTGGAGCGGGAGCTCGCCAAGCCGGGGTACAAGGTGAGGGTGATCGCGATCGGCACCAATACCGACCCTTATCAACCGATCGAGAAGGAATGGCGCATCATGCGCGGCATCCTCGAGGTGCTGAACAAGGCGAACCATCCGGTGTCGATCGTCACCAAGTCGGCGATGATCCTGCGCGATCTCGACATTCTGCAGGAGATGGCCGGCAAGAACCTGGTGCGCGTCGGCATCTCGGTCACCACGCTCGACCGCAAGCTTGCCCGGGCGATGGAACCGCGCGCCGCCACGCCGCCGCGACGGCTGGAGACCATTCATGCGCTCTCTGAGGCAGGGATCCAGACTGCCGTCATGGCCGCTCCGCTGATCCCGGCGCTGAACGATCACGAATTGGAGCGCATTCTGGAATCGGCGAAGGCTGCCGGCGCAACCGAGGCGAGTTATGTCATCCTCAGGCTGCCGCTTGAAGTCAGCCCGCTCTTTCGCGACTGGCTGCTGCAGCACTATCCCGATCGTTACCGGCACGTGATGTCGCTGGTGCGCTCGATGCGCGGCGGCAAGGATTACGACGCCGAATTCGGCAAGCGCATGAAGGGCGCCGGCCCCTATGCCTGGCAGATCGCCCGGCGTTTCGAAATGGCGGCGAAACGCTTCGAGCTGACGCGGCGCAGCGTGCCGTTGCGCGACGATCTGTTCGTGCCACCGGATGGCAGCGGCGTACAGCTGTCGCTGCTCTGATTTTTTAAGCTTGCGCATCGGCTGCTCAGAAAATCCGCCCTGTTTTCGAGCCCCGAGCGCAATTTCCGCGGATGGCCCTGACCGCCTCCATCCGCCGGACCGTCCCCGGCCGCCGCCCTGATCCGGGGACTTGCGGGAAATCGGGTTGGCGTGCGAGGTTCAGCCGCATGAAACGCCGCACGCCACCCGATTCTCCCCTGCTTTTCGACACGGTCCCTCTCGTGCCGGATTTCAAGCTCGAGCTCAAAGCCCGCAAGGCCGGCCACTGGCCGGTCGCCGGCGCCGACGAGGCAGGCCGCGGGCCGCTGGCGGGCCCCGTGGTGGCCGCTGCGGTCATCCTCGATCCGAAGCGCATCCCTGAAGGCCTCAACGATTCCAAGCAGCTCTCGGCCCAGCGGCGCGAAGAACTCTTCGCGCAGATTCTGGCGACGGCGACGGTTTCCATCGCCTCCTCCAGCTCGACCCGGATCGACGAAACGGACATACGCAAGGCAAGCCTTGACGCGATGCGCCGCGCCATCTGCAGCCTCGCCATTCCCGCAAGCTACGTGCTGACAGATGGGCTTGATGTGCCGCCCGGCCTCGATTGCCCAGGACAGGCCGTGGTCAAGGGTGACGCCCGCTCGGTTTCTATCGCCGCCGCCTCTATCGTCGCCAAAGTGACGCGCGATCGGATGATGGCGCGGGCGCATCATGTATTTCCCGATTACGGTTTTGCGGCCCACGCCGGCTACGGCACGGCGCAGCACCGCGCCGGCATTGAACAGCACGGCCCCTGCTCCCTGCACCGGATGAGCTTTCGGCCACTGCGGAAGGACGGCGACGAGCCTGAGATGGACGAACTGCTTTCGGAATAGTCGCCGAAAAAAGATCGGCATATTCCGCCTTTGGACTGGCGATCAGCCCCTCATCCGGCTGCCGCCACCTTCTCCCCGCATGCGGGAGAAGGGGATATACCGCACCCTCTCCGTTCCCCTCTTAGTCTAGCTCTCGCAGACACGTCCATTCTTCCCTCGGGAAGGAGAGCGTAAGGCCATCCGAGAGCGAGCTGCAAAAGGACAGGGTGGAGGGGAAAGAAAGGTTGCTGCATGCCCCCTTCTCCCTGCAAGCGGGGAGAAGGTGGCGGCAGCCGGATGAGGGGCGGACGCCGGAGCAGGGACGCTACGCTGCCTCCGCACGAGGCCAAGCAAAGAACAGGCCTTATCACCAAAGAAAAAGGCCGGGACATGCCCGGCCTTTCCTTATTCCAGTCGATACTGCTCAGTTGAGCCGTGTCTTGACCTGTCCGACGGCGTTGCCGAAGAGCTCGGCCTGGACCTTGCCGTCGGCCTTCTTGGCGAGCACCGTTTCTGCGGCCGCGATGGCAAGGTCGACGGCGGCCGAACGCACCGCCTTCATCGCATCGGCCTCGGCCTGCTTGATCTTCTGCTCCGAGAGCGCCGTGCGGTTGGCGACGAATTCTTCCGTCTTCTTCTTCGCCTCGGCGGTCAGCATCTCGGCTTCGCGCTCAGCGGCGGCAACGATATGGGCCGCTTCCGCTTCCGCTTCCTTGCGCTTGCGCTGGTATTCAGCGAGCAGATGCTGGGCTTCCTCGCGCAGGCGCTTGGCTTCGGCCAATTCATTGCGGATCTGGTCGGCGCGGTCGTCGAGCGAGCGTGCCATCATGCCCGGAACCTTCAGATAGACGACCAGCGCCAGGAAGAGGACGAGGCCGACAAAGGCGAAGAAAGTCGCGTCGAAATGAAATTCCATCGATCAAGCCTCCTTCTTGGCGGCCGCGACGGCGGCGGCGACATCTGCCTGCGCAGCGCTGCTGCCGATCAGTTGTTCGACGACGGCGGCTGCCGTTTCCTCGGCAATGGTGCCGACGTCGGCGAAGGCCTTGGCCTTGATGTCGGCGATCCGGGCTTCCGCAGCCTTGATCTTTTCCGACAGGCTGGCCTCGACGGTGCGGCGATCCTCTTCGGCCTTGACCTTCGCGGCGTCGCGGGCGGCGGAACCGATCGCGTGGGATTTGGCGCGGGCAGCGGCCAGTTCGCCTTCATAGGTCTCGACGGCGGCATCGGCTTCCGCTTTCAGGCGGCCTGCTTCTTCCAGGTCCTGGGAGATGCGCGTGTGGCGCTGGTCGAGGATGGCCCCGATGCGCGGCGCAATGACCTTTTGCATAAGGAGGTAGAAGACGCCGAACGTAATCACCAGCCAGAGCAGCTGGGATGCGTAGGTCGTCGAATCGAAAGGCGGGAACGGGCCGCGGGCGTGTTCGCCTTCGGCAACACCGGTCTCGGTATGGACCTCGCCTGCGGCCGGAGCGGCATGCGCATCCGTACCGGTCGCTGCCGCCGGTGCTTCTTCAGCGTAAGCCGGGGTCACAAAAAACATGCTCACCTCCAGGTGGACTGCAAATGCAAAGGATCACGGCTTGCGGTCGCAGGCCGTGATCCATCTATTCGCCGATATCAGACAGCGAAGAGGAGGAGGAGAGCGACGAGCAGCGAGAAGATGCCCAGAGCTTCCGTAACGGCGAAGCCGAATACCAGACGGCCGAACTGGCTGTCAGCGGCAGACGGATTGCGCAGAGCGCCGGAGAGGTAGCTGCCGAAGATATTGCCGAGGCCGAGAGCCGTACCGGCCATACCAAAGCAAGCCAGGCCTGCACCGATGAACTTTGCTGCTTCCGCTTCCATGTTGAACTCCTTTGAAATGGTTGTTGCGGCGAATGACTGACGCCCTGGAGACGTCGTTGTCGTTATCCTTAGTGCCCGCCTGGATGGATTGCGTCGTTGAGGTACATGCAAGTCAGCACCGCGAAGACGTAAGCCTGAAGGAAGGCGACGAGGAACTCGAGACCGGTCAGGGCGACGGTCATGATGAGGGGAAGAACGGCGCCGCCGACACCGACCGCACCGAGGGTTCCAAGCGAGGCGACGAAGCCTGCGAACACCTTCAGCGTGATGTGACCGGCGAGCATGTTGGCGAAAAGACGAACGGAGAGCGAAATCGGACGGGACAGGAAGGAAATGATCTCGATCGAGACGACCAGCGGCAGCAATATGCCGGGCACGCCCGAGGGCACGAAGACATTCAGGAAGTGGAAGCCGTGCTTATAGAAACCGTAGGCGAGCACCGTACCGATGACGAGAATCGCCAGCGCGAAGGTGACGATGATCTGGCTGGTGATCGTGAAGAAATAGGGGAACATGCCGAGCAGGTTCGCCGTCAGCACGAACATGAAGAGCGAAAAGACCAGCGGGAAGAACTTCATCCCCTGCTTGCCCGCGCCCTCTTTCAGCATGTTGGCGATGAATTCATAGGACATTTCCGCGACCGACTGCGAACGACCCGGCACGATGGCGCGGTTCGAGGTCGAGAAATAAAGGAAGCCTGCAGCAACGGCTGCCGAAGCGACCATGAAGAGCGACGCGTTGGTGAACGAAAAATCAATTCCGCCGATTTCGATCGGCACAATCTTCTGGATCAGGAACTGATGAGTCGGATCGTTAGACACCGCTTGTTCTCTCTCTTTGGCCCGCAGGACGCGGGGTCATTGCACTGGACCGGGACCGGCCCCCTATTTCTTTTCGTCCTTGTCCAGAGGGTGGGCCACCACCCCCGCAGAACGCAGCACGTTCAGAACGCCGGCACAGAATCCGAGAAGCAGAAGAACAATCAACCCCCAAGGCGCCGTGCCAACAAAACGGTCGAGAAGATAGCCAAGGACGGCGCCGACGACGATCGCGGAAATGAACTCGCTGGAAAGCTTCATCGCCTGGGCATAACCTTTGCGGCTTTCCTCGGCGCGGGCTTCGCTTGCCTCTTCCACTTTCGCCTCTACGCGCTTGGTCGCGAGTTCCGCTTCCAGCTGCGCACGGCGCTTCTCAAGACTTTCCTCGCGGTCGTCCGCCATGGATCTCTCCTCGCCTGCCCGTCGCCCGCACTCCCGCTACCCCGGTCATTCGGACCCCGGACGCGAAGGTTGAGACCCTTCCGGCCCGTTCTGAAGTCGCGCGCAACATAGTTTTAGGGCTTGGTATAGTCAAGGCGTAGACGGCTTCTGTCCAGCCAGAAAATAAATTTGTGAAATCAAAGGGATAAGTCGATTTCCGGCCGAGCGCGCAAATTCGACGGAAAGAATCCGCTTTTGGGGGCGGAAAATCGGCATCGCCCCAACGCTTTCTCTCAGCTCCAGCCGCCGCCATAGGTGCGATAGAAGACATGAAGACCGATGCGCCCGACCTTTTCCATGGTCTTTGCCCATTTCGGGCGGACGTAAACGGCATGGTAGTGCGTCGCCGACCCCACCTGCGGCAGCCAGATTCTGCCTGATGTCACCGCCATGGCCACGTCGCGGGCGACCCGCCAGTGATATTGCGAATTCACCCGGTCCTTGATGGCGTCGCAGGCGAAGGAAAACTGGCAGCGGTTGCGCCAATCCTCGTTCTGGTAGACGACGCCGCAGATGCTCTTGGGATAGGCGGGGTTGCGAACGCGGTTGAGTATGACCTGGGCGACGGCCGCCTGGCCCTTCACCGATTCCCCGCGCGCCTCGAAATATATGCCTGAGGCAAGGCATTGCTGCTCGCGGGCGGAAAAGACGCTCGGCGGCAGCACGCTTGCGGCCCAGGCGTGGTCGCCCGGACCGATCTGGGGGACGAAGCGGCCGCTTTCCGGTTCGGTCAGGATCGAATCGAACGGCGAGTGGCGGGCATAATCCGGTGCCGCCGGCGCATAGGCGGTGGCAAGCACGTCGGCCTTGTTGCTGGTGACGAGGCTTGCGAGCATCGCCGGCATGCCGACCTCCGGCCTCACCGGCTGTTTCCTATAGAAAGAGGTGGCGATCTCGATTTCCCTACCCTGGATCTTCGGCTTGACGAAAGCCGACCTGTCCTTGAGATCGAAATTCGGAGTGAACAGCATCTTGGTGCGCTCAAGAATGGAGCCGGCGGAAAAGTCTTTCGGCGGCTGCATCTTCTCGATGGCGACGACGCGGCCCTTCTTCGTGCCGCGAATGACCCGGTCCTCGTCCGGCGTGTCCTCGTGCCCCTTGTCCTTGGCCGTAAATGCCACCTTGCGGCCGTCGGGCAGCACCATGCCGGCGCCTGAGGCGATCGAGCTGGTCGCTGCCGGATCGGCGAAGGCGAGCTCGGCCTGATGGATGGAACCGGCCGGCGAATTGGTCAGCACCATGCGCCAGCTCTCCCCCTCACGGTCGAGACCGGCAAGCATGGTGGCGAGATCGGCGTGGGAGGCAACGCTCGGGAAGATCAGCCAGCCGGCAAGTCCGAAGACGACGGGCGACACCCAGTTCTCGGGAAGAAGACGCAGCTTGCTACGGGAAGGGCTCTTTCGACGCAACACGAACTCCGGGCATGGAACGCGGGAACATGCCATCGAAAATCTCTCATTAACCTTGATGCCTGGTTAACGAGGCGTGCCGGAAGTAGCAGTGTGAGTTTTTGGATGTTCTAATATGGCTGATAACCTCGTCCACCAGGAGCCGCTGCGCTCGTGGTGGCGCTATGCCTGTTGACCCGAACCTGCGGGGCGAGTTCGACGGAAACGAATCCCAATCTCCGTCGTCCTCGGCCTTGAGCCGAGGACCCATGCCTCAGCTGCTGGTGGGTGCGGTGTGGATGCTCGGCTCAAGACAGCTCAAGGCCGAGCATGACGGAGGTTAGGTGGCGGAAGGGCAGATCCAAAGCGCGGGCGCTGACGTCAGCAATCACTTCCCATCCATCAAATAATAACGTGCGAGCCCAGCTCCACCACCCGGTTGGCCGGCAGGCGGAAATAGTCCGAGGGGTTGGCGGCGGCGTTGGCCAGCGCGATGTAGAGCCGGTCCTGCCAGTAGGGCATGCCCGACTTGGCATCCGGCACCAGCTTGCGACGGCCGAGATAGAAGGAGGTCGACATGATGTCGAACTTCAGTCCGGTCTTGCGCAGCGTCGCGAGCGCCTGCGAGACGTTCTGCGATTCCATGAAGCCGAACAGCAGTTCGACACGGGAGAAACGCGGGGAAATCTGCTCGACCTTGTAGCGGTCCTGGCTCGCCACCCGCGGCTTATTGACGGTGCGGATCGTCAGGATGACGTTGCGGTCGTGAAGCACGTGGTTGTGCTTGAGGTTGTGCAGCAGGGCGGCGGGGGCCGATTCCGGATCGCTGGTCAGGAAGATCGCCGTGCCCGGAACCTGGGCCGGCGAATGTTCGCTCTTTCGCTCGATGGAACTGACGAAGGAGGCGAGCGGAATATCGGTGTGCCGGGTCTTCTCCATCAGGATCGCGGTGCCGCGGCGCCAGGTCCACATGACGACGGTAAAGGCGGTGGCGATCAGGATCGGGATATAGCCGCCATCGTGGATCTTCAGAAGGTTGGCGCCGAGGAAGATCATTTCCAGCACGACGAGTGGCGCGAGCGCGATCACGGCGACCGGCAGCGACCAGTTCCAGCGTGCGCGGACGAATTCGAAGGCCATGATCGAGGTGACGACCATGGCGCCGGTGACTGAGATGCCGTAGGCGGTCGCCAATGCGTCCGAGGTCTTGAAGCTCAGCACCAGGAAGATGACGCCGAAGAACAGCACGGCGTTGACCGACGGCACGAAGATCTGTCCCGTATTGGTTTCTGAGGTGAAAAGGATTTCCATGCGCGGCAGGAAGCCGAGGTTGATGCCCTGGCGCACCAGCGAAAAGGCGCCCGTTATGACGGCCTGGCTGGCGATGATCGTCGCCGCTGTCGCCAGGATGACGACCGGCAGCAACGCCCATTGCGGATACATCAGATAGAAGGGGTCGGACATCGTCATCGGATTGCCGAGGACGAGCGCACCCTGCCCGAGATAATTCAGCGTCAGCGCCGGAAACACCAGCAGGAACCAGGCCCATTGAATCGGGCGGCGGCCGAAATGGCCGAGGTCGGCATAAAGCGCCTCGGCGCCCGTTACCGTCAGGAAGACGGCACCGAGCACGACGACGCCGTAAAAGCCCTCATGTAGCAGGAAGCTGACAGCATAATAGGGGTTGAAGGCGGCGAGGATGCCGAAATCGTCCGAGATATGGGAGATGCCGGCGGCGGCCATGACGAGGAACCAGAGAGCAGTGATCGGCCCGAAGAACTTGGCGACGGCACCGGTGCCGCGCGATTGCACGACGAAGAGCAGCGCCAGGATCACCACCGAGATCGGCACGATATATTCCGCCAGGCTGGGCGTGACGAGTTTCAGACCTTCGACCGCCGACAGCACCGAAAGTGCCGGCGTGATCATCGCATCGCCGAGGAACAGGGCAGCGCCCATCAGTCCGAGCAGCATCAGCAGTGCGGTATGGCCGTTGGCGGTCTTCATCAGAAGGGCGAGCAGCGACAATGTGCCGCCCTCACCGTCGTTGTCGGCGCGCAGCAGGAAGAGGACGTATTTGATGGTGACGATAATGGTCAGCGCCCAGATCATCAGGGAAATAAGACTGATGATCTCGAAACGAGTGACGCCGTCATGGGCGACGGGCTTCAGCGCTTCGCGAAAAGCGTAGAGCGGGCTCGTGCCGATATCGCCGTAGACGACACCAACGGAACCGAGCGCGAGATAGAACAGCTTGCGCGGCGTCATGTGGCGTTCGTGCGGATCGCTCTCTTCGGACATGAAATTTCAACAGGCTCTTCAGAGCCAGCCTTTCCAGCGAAAAAAGAAAAAGGGGATGACGGCTGATATTACCATCAAGGCCAGCGAATAGGGATAACCCGCCGCCCAGGCCAGTTCCGGCATGACCTGAAAATTCATGCCATAGATGGAAGCGACCAATGTCGGCGGCAGGAACACGACGGAGGCGATCGAGAAAATCTTGATGATCGAGTTCTGTTCGATGTTGATGAGGCCGAGCGAGGCGTCGAGCAGGAAGGTGATGTTGCCGGCGACAAAGGAGGCATGCTCCGACAGCGATTGAATATCGCGCGAGACGGTGCGGCAGAGCTCCTTCGCCTCGTGGTCCTGCTGGATCGCCGGGACCGTGTAAAAGAACGTCAGAAGCCGGGAAAGCGAGCCGAGACTGTCGCGCAGCTTGCTGATCATGCGGTGATGACCGGCGATATCGCGCAATTTCTGCTCGAGGTAGTTCGAAGGCTTGCGGACCTTATTCGCCCTGCCGAAGACATGCGTCGACAAGATGTCGATGCGCGAGACGGAGGTTTCGAGGATTTCGGCGGTCCGGTCGACGATCGTCTCCAGCAGCTTGGCGAGAAGGGCCGCACCGCTGCGCCAGTTTTCCGGCAGCCGGTGAAGGGCGGCGATGAACAGCGCAAAGGATTTCGGTTGGGCGTAGCGGATGGTGACCAGGCGGTTTCCGGCCAGGATGAAAGCGACATCGGTCAGCGTCGGCGCGTCGGTGTCCGCCTTCCAGACGAGCGAAGCGGTCATGAAGACGGCGTCGTTTTCGATATAAAGGCGAGCCGACGGTTCGATGTCCTTGAGATCGTCGCGAGTCGGGACCTCGATGCCGAGAACCTTCTCGACATAAAGCTCCTCCTCGCGGCTCGGCTCGAGCATATCGATCCAGACGACATCCTCGGGAAAGGATGCCGGCTGCGAGAAATCGCGGATCTCGACCGATTTGCAATTGGAACGGTAAGCGGTGATCACCGGCAGCGTCTCCGATGCTCACGACACTTCGTGGTCATCATCTTCATTGCAAGCCTTTCCATCCGTCCGCCATCGCGGCAATGCGAGGGTGGCTCGTTCCAGGCCCAAACGGAAGCGGATCAAGAAAGTTCATACAACTCCGGCTGCATCCGGCCTCGAAAGCCAGCATGCGCATTGTGCTCCACCGCATCGCAGTTACCAATCCCTTCGACCTTGTAGGCGGTCCGGGACCTTCGAAACGAAGACGGCCGTCATTGAGCATCTGCAGCAATGCCATCATGGCGCCGCGGCATATGAAGCAAAGCCGTGAAATAATCAAGACATCTTCCGTGAAGCGCGGCTTTTCACCACATTTCCCGCACAATTCGAGGTGGTCGCAACGGTGATTCGGCGCTTCAGCGCTTTGCTGTCATGCGCTCCGGCCCGGAAGTCCTGCCCATAAACCGAAACGTCATTCAAAGACGATCGCCGGCGCCGAGCGCTGGGGCTGGCCGCCGAGCTGCTGCCACACCTTGGCGGCGATGCCGCGATAGATGCCGGCGACGACGCCGTTCGGATCGGAGGCGACGAGCGGCGTGCCGGCATCGGACGTTTCGCGGATGTTCATCGTCAGCGGCACTTCACCGAGGAAGGGCACGCCGATGCGCTCGGCCTCCTTGCGGGCGCCGCCATGACCGAAAATGTCGTAGCGGGTGCCGGTGTCGGGCGCTATGAAATAGCTCATGTTTTCGACGATGCCGAGAACCGGCACCTCGACCTTGCGGAACATGTTGAGGCCCTTGCGGGCATCGATCAGGGCGAGATCCTGCGGCGTGGAAACGATGACGGCGCCGGCAAGCGGCACCTGCTGGGCCATCGTCAATTGCGCATCGCCGGTGCCGGGCGGCATGTCGACGACGAGAACGTCGAGCTCGCCCCATGCCACTTCTCGCAGCATCTGCATCAGGGCAGACTGGACCATCGGCCCGCGCCAGATCATCGCCGTCTCCTCGTCGACGAGGAAACCCATCGACATGACCTTGAGGCCGTAATTCTCCATCGGATTGATGATACGGCCATCGATCTGCGTCGGGCGGCCGGAGATCTTCAAGAGCCGCGGCATCGACGGGCCGTAAATATCGGCATCGAGAATGCCGACCCGGAGACCGTTGGCGAGCAGGCCGAGCGCCAGGTTGACGGCGGTGGTGGACTTGCCGACACCGCCCTTGCCGGAGGCGACGGCAATGATGGCGCCGATACCGGGGACTCCGATCTTGCCGGCGCGGGGCGGCTGTTGCTGCGGCGCATGCGCGTGGCTCCCATGATCATGACCGGCATGACCGTGGGGCGGGTTCGGCGCCGGGCGGGCAGCGGGCGCCGCGGCGGCCGCCTTCTTGTCCGCCGTCAGCGTGACGAGCGCACCCTTGACACCCGGCATCTCCTTGATGACGCGCTCCGCGGCGAGCCGCATCGGCTCCAGCTCCTTGGCGCGTTCGGCCGGAACGGTGATGGAAAAATAGACCTTGCCGTCGGAGATGAAGACATCGGAGACCATGCCGAGCGAGACGATGTCGTGTTCGAGATCCGGTCCGCGCACGGTCTTCAGCGTTTCGAGAACCTGTTCCTTGGTGACGTCGGTCATTCCACCCTCATTGCTTTTTCTCGCAGACTACGGCGCCACGCGTCTTTCGAGGCGCGCACATGATTTTAGCCTCGGCCGATTCCGACCAAGGCATGAAATCATGCGGTAGAGATAGTGGAGCCGCACGTCTTCGCCAAACAAAATCATCGGGAGGAAAATCAATTTGCCGGCTGCGAAAAACGCCGGCGGGGACCCCGCGAATCCGCTGCGGCCATCAAGTCCGCCGGGCTTCTCGCCCTGATGGCCGCAACGGTCTCTCTCCCCAGAACCGGCGCAATGCGGGGCGAATTAGCGCAAGCCGAAAAAAAGGCCAGTGAAAAGTGACCGGGAAGAGGAAATCGTAAACAGCTGCCCAAGAAGCGGTGCCAAAAGGCAACAACCGCCACCGACGCCGAAGGCCGGGAGAGAAGCGGCGTCGGCGTCGGGCAGCGGTGTGTCGGCCGCGCCATTTCCTGGCGCTGGTCATCAAAGTCCCCTCTGGACCTCTGGCAAAGCAGATGCAGAAAGCGTGCCAGATGAAAAAATCGGGAAAAGCGCCGAGAAACGCCGCGGCAACATCCCGGTTCTGCCTAAGCGCTGAGCGGACGGCCACGGCGCGCCACCATCTTTGCGACTTATTTGATCAGACCGATCCGCAGTGCCTTGGCGACCGCCTGGGTGCGGTTGACCGTGTCGAGCTTCTTGGTGGCGCGGTTGAGGTAATGATTGACCGTATGCTCCGACAGCGCGAGGATTTCGGCAATCTCGGCGCTGGTCTTACCGGCCGCCGTCCAGTTGAGGCAGTCGATCTCTCGGTCGGTCAGCGAATCCGTCATGCGCGTATCGAGGTTGCGGATTTCGGCAAGCCTGTCAAAGACATGGATGGCGATATAACAAAGCTCGCGCATTTCGGCGGCGCTGAAGGGTTCGCGGTCGCCGGAGAAGGAGACGGCACCGCGCAGGCCGGAGGCCTCGTGGGTTGGGAAATAGGCGCCGCGTATCATCCTGAAACGCTCGAACAACCCCGTGACCAGGACGGACTTGCCGTCGTCCCGCGCCCAGGCCTCCCGCGACATGTCGTAAAAGAAAGGCCGCGTCGATGTTCTAAGCCGCCTCAAAACCGGGCTGTTCACCATCAGCGCTTCCTGGTCGTAGAGCGCCAGAAGCTCGGCCGGCCAACTGGTGATGACGGTGTTGGCCTGCAGGTCGAGAGAGGTGATCGGCGGCAGGTTGAGAACCATGAAGGCGCGACTGCGATAGGCTTCCGTGACGCGTTTCAAGAAACGGAAAATATCGAACTGCGTCTTCAGGCCGGCGATTTCGTTGATATAATCGTCTTCTTCCGTGGAGGTTTGCGACAAGGGTACCATCACAGTTTTCATCTTCGGCGCCGCGGCCGGTTCGGTTGCATCGAGGCGTGACGAGCGTGAATTGGATTACGTGGAAGCGGTCTCGGCAGACAGGCTTCAGCCAATGCGTGGTTGTAGATTCGCGGGTCATTCCACTTGGCGTGATTCGCCCGCAAATCTCAATATTTCGCTCATCATAAGCATGCTTAGCGAGCCGTCCAGCAAAGGTGGTAGCGATACCGTCACCGGCGCGGGCCGAGGCGGACGCGCATGCCCTCCATAATCCTCGCAGCCGCCAGCTGTACGGGAACGGCCCACTGACGCAGAAGTTCCATCGAGAGCCGGTAGGCCGGGCCCGTGACCGAAATGCCGCCGATGAAGGTGCGATCCTCCGACCAGACGGGCGCGGCGACGCAGCGGATGCCGGCCTCGTGCTCCTCGAGGTCGAAAGCATAGCCCTGTTCGGCAATCTCGCGGATTTCGGCGGCAAGCGTCTCGGGCGAAGCATGTGTCGAGGCGGTAAAGCTGGTGAAGTTCAGGCCGGCGAGGAGATCGGCAAGAGTTTCGGGCGGAAGCAGCGAAAGAGCGGCCTTGCCGACGCCGGTGCAGTAGCAGGGCGAGGCGTTGCCGATCTGCGAATACATGCGCACCGGCTGACGGCCTTCGACCTTGTCGAGATAGATGATCGACTGTCCCCGGAGAACGCCGAGATGCACCGTCTCGCCGGTCGCCTGCTGGAGTTCGCTCAGGTGCGGTTCGGCAACCAGACGGAATTCGTTGCGCGCCCAGCTGCGCGCGGCGAAATCGAGCAGGCGCAGGCCCGGCGCATAACAGCCGTCACCATCGAGCTCCAGCAACCCCTCCTCCACCAGGTGGCTGAGCTGGCGATGCAGCGTGCCGCGCGGCTGGCCGGCGAGCGTCAGGATATCGGTGAAGCGTAGTGGCGTATCCGCATGGGTGACGAGATCGAGGAGAACCATCAATTTGCCGAGGGTGCCGGTCTCGCGGGCCTGGGCCATGCCGTCGCTTGAAGTCATTGTCTATGTGCCATCGAATCGATCCGCGCCGGCAAGCGTGCGCCCTTGACAGGAAGACCAGCATAATCCGATAATTCCACATAGTCAAATTAAGTTCCGAATAATGGAACATCCGGGAGGGAGGAAACGGTGAGCGCAGTGGCAGCACAATTTCCCGAGTTCAAAGATCGCGCCGTGCTCGTGACCGGCGGCGGATCGGGCATCGGTGCCGCGATCGTCGAAGGTTTTGCACGCCAGGGCGCTAAGGTCTCCTTCATCGACATTGCCGAGACGGCCGGCAGCGAACTCGCGGAAAGACTGTCGCGGGAAACGGCGCATCCGGTGCTGTTCTACTATGCCGATCTGCGCGACATCGAGGCGATCCGGCGCACGGTCGATGTCGTCGTTCAGACATCCGGGCCGATCCGCGTGCTTGTCAACAATGCAGCGTGGGATGACCGCCACGAATTCGACGCGGTGACCGAGGCCTATTGGGACAACAATCAGGCGGTCAATCTGCGGCATGTGTTCTTCACCTCGCAGGCGGTGGCGCCGTCGATGCGGGCAGCCGGCGGCGGCGCGATCGTGAATATGTCATCGATCGCCTTCAAGCTGAACATGGGCGGCTTTCCTTCCTATGCGGCGGCGAAGGCGGCGGTCGTCGGACTGACGAAGAGCATGGCCGGCCGGCTCGGGCCGGAAAATATCCGGGTGAACTGCATTTTGCCCGGCATGGTCGTCACCGAACGGCAGATGCAGCTGTGGCTCACCGAGGAAAGCATCGCCCGCTCGGTCGAGCAGCAATGCCTGAAATTCCCGCTCAAGGCGGATGCCATCGTCGGTCCCTGCCTGTTTCTTGCATCCGACTGCGCGGCTGCGATGACCGCTCAGTCCCTGATCGTCGATGGAGGCGTTTTGTAATGGCTAATCCCGCTTACGTCGCGGTGGACTGGGGCACCAGCAGTTTCCGGCTCTGGCTGATCGACAGGGACGGCGGCATCCTTGCCGAACGCCGCAGCGGCGAAGGCATGACGAGCGCGGCCAAGATCGGCTTTTCCCAGGTGCTGTCGGGCCATCTCACCGCTGTCGAAGCGCCGCAAGGTCTGCCTGTCATCGTTTGCGGCATGGCCGGCGCAAGGCAGGGCTGGGTCGAAGCCGGCTATATCGACGTGCCCGCGCCGCTCGCCTCGATCCTCACCGCGGCGGTCCGCGTGCCGGGTGAAAGCCGTGACATCCGCATCCTGCCGGGCCTTGCCCAGCGGGATGTGGCGAGGCCCGATGTCATGCGCGGCGAGGAGACCCAGCTTCTCGGCGCGCTCGGCCGCGCGAACTCCGCGGCGCAGGCAGTCTGCATGCCCGGCACGCATTCGAAATGGGTGCATGTCGCGGACGGCAAGGTCGCCGGCTTTTCGACTTTCATGACCGGCGAACTTTTCGACGTGATCAGCAAAAACACGATCCTGTCGCATGCCGTGGCAGGTGCCGAACAACAGCCGGCGGATGCGGCTGCCTTCGAAGCGGCCGTATCGGCGGCCTTTGCGCATCCCGCACTTGCCTCCAATCTGCTGTTTGCCGCCCGTTCGGGCCAGCTGCTGCACGGGATCTCCGCCGCGGCCGCGCAGGCCCAGCTCTCCGGCACGCTGATCGGCCTCGAAATTGCCGGCGCGCTGCAGGATGCCGCCAACGGCACTGGCATCACCCTCGTCGCCTCCAGACGCCTGCAGGCGCTCTATGAGCAGGCCTTCAACACCCTCTCCCTTGCCTTCACCGCCATCGACGCCGACGCGGCCGTGCGCCGCGGCCTATCGGCAGCCGCCGAAGCCATCTGGCCGAATTGAGAAAGCTGACATGATGAACCGTATCCCCTTCCCCGACATGAAGCGCCCGCTGATCGCCATCCTGCGCGGCATCCGGCCCGACGAGACCGAGAGCATCGTCGGCGCCCTGATCGAAAACGGCCTGACGGCCATCGAGATTCCGCTCAATTCGCCGGAGCCGTTCAAATCCATCGAGATCGCCGCGAAGATGGCGCCGGCCGAGGTGCTGATCGGCGCCGGTACGGTGCTGACGGTCGAGGCTGTCGACAACCTGAATGCGGCCGGCGGCAAGCTGCTGGTGACTCCGAATGTCGAACCGGACGTGATCATCCGGGCGCGCGAATATCGTATGGTGACGATGCCGGGCGTCTTTACGCCGACGGAGGCCTTAGCGGCCGCACGCGCCGGCGCCACCGGTCTCAAATTCTTCCCGGCGAGCGTGCTTGGCCCTTCCGGCATCACGGCGATCCGCGCGATCCTGCCGCCGGAACTGACGATTGCCGCCGTCGGCGGCGTGTCGGACAAGAATTTCGCCGATTACACCAGGGCCGGCATCTCAGCCTTCGGCCTCGGCACCAGCCTCTACAAGCCCGGAATGACTGCGGCAGAGGTTGCCGAGCGCGCCAAGGCGACCATTTACGCCTATGATGCAGCCATGGGAGCGTGAACGTATGACCGACATTTACGAGTTCGAAGGCAAGACCCTTTGCAACACCAATTCCGTTCTCGGCGAAGGTCCGACCTATGATCCGGACAGCGATATCGTCTGGTGGTTCAACATCCTCGGCAAAGAGCTGCACGAGCTCAGACTCGCAACAGGGGAGAAAAAGGTCCATCCGCTGCCCGTGATGGCAAGCGTGCTGGCCCGCATCGACGCCGGACGCCAGCTGATCGCGACGGAGGAAGGGCTTTTCGTGCGTGATGTGGCGAGCGGCAACCTCACCTTCTATGCGGCGCTCGAGAACGACAGGCCGGAAAACCGCTCGAATGATGGCCGCACCCATCCGTCGGGGGCGCTCTGGATTGGCACCATGAGCAAGCGAGCGGAAAACCAGGCCGGCGCCATCTACCATGTCGCCGGCGGCAAGGTGACAAAGATCTTCAACGGCATCAGCATTCCGAATTCGATCTGCTTTTCCCCGGATGGCACCATCGGCTACTACACGGATTCCCGCATCAACCGGCTGATGCGCGTCATGGTCGATCCGCAGACCGGCCTGCCCTCGGGCGAGCCGATCGTGCTCGTCGACAGCATGAACGAGCCCGGCGACATTGACGGTTCGGTGGTGGATGCCGATGGCTATATCTGGAATGCTCGCTGGGGCGCCGGCGTCGTCGATCGCTACAATCCCGATGGCTTGCGTATCTCGCGCTACAAGGTTCCCGCCGTCCAGCCCTCCTGCCCGGCCTTCATCGGCGCCAATGCCGACCGACTGGCGGTGACGACGGCCTGGGAAGGTCTTGACGAGGACGCCCGTTCGGCCCAGCCGAGCGCCGGCGCGCTTCTGGAACTCGGCATCGAGGTCAAGGGCGTGTTCGATCCCGTCTATGTGCTCTGACAGCAGTTCGGCCAATGCAAGGCGCTCCCGAGTGGGCGTCTTTTTCGTTTCCGGGGCCGTTCGCTAATAAAAGTTCCGTGATAATTGAGAAATTTTCCGTGTTTTCAACCGGAACCAATCGGCGCACCACTCATTTTCCCTTCGAACCGGCGCGGCAAGGATGATGCATTGCCGGGTCAGCGATCACTCTAGGGAAATGAAAGTAGGTTCGAAATGACACGCAAACTTTTGACGACCGTTGCCGCTGGCGCGCTGTTTGCCACGGCTTTCGCACCAGCGGCATTTTCGCAGACGGCGCCGCAGCCTGCCGATCCCGCCGCGACCAATCAGGCAGCGCCGGCCGATCCGGCTGCCCCCAAGCCCGTCACCCCTGATGTCACTAAGCCCGCGGGCGACGCTGCACAGGCTCCGGCTGCAAAACCGAGCACGGATGTAGCTCAGGGTACCTATCTGACGGAGCAGGCTCCCGACCAGATCAGCGCCAACACTTATATCGGTCAGTCGGTCTACAACGCCAACAATGAAAGCATCGGTAGCATCAACGACCTGATCATGAAGAAAGATGGCGGCATCGTTGCTGCGATCGTCGGCGTGGGCGGCTTCCTCGGCATCGGCGAAAAGGACGTCGCCGTTCCGATCGAAAAAATCACCATCGCCCAGAACACTCAGGACGGCAGTCTCAAGCTGACAACAACCGAAACCGCTGAATCGCTGAAGGCTGCGCCCGAGTTCAAGACATTGGCAATGCAGTCTGCAGAGAAGGCCCCGGCCGCAACCGGTACCGACACGACGGCAACCGGCTCGACCACGCCGAAGTAAACCGCGCGCGGTAGTACAGCGTAGGCGATGGCGCTCCTAGGGGCGCCATTGCTTTTTGCATGTTTCACGCAGTTCACCACGCAAAACCGCTGCGCACGTGCGCTGGTATTGGCTTTTTGCTTTGCGCAATCCCGGACGCAAAACCGCTGCGCACTTTTGCTGGTATTGCTTATGCGCTGACGCGCTCGGCGGGCACCATATCGTAATAGTTCTCGTGCAGGAAGCGCAGCGTGGCGATGCCATCGGCCGGGCGGCCGAAATGGTAGCCCTGGCCCATGCCGCAGCCGAGCGTGCGCAGCTTCACGGCTTCGGCATAATCCTCGATGCCTTCGGCCACGACTTCCAGTTCCAGGCCTTCGCACATGGAAAGGATCGCCTTGATGATGTGTTCGGAGGCGCGGTCGGAATTGATGCGCGAGACGAAGGCGCGGTCGATCTTGATCTTGTCGAAGATGAAGTCGCGCAGACGACCGAGGCTCGACTGGCCCGTGCCGAAGTCGTCGAGCGAGATGCGAACGCCGGCTGCACGCAGATCGGCGATGATGCGGTGGGCGGTGTCGGCCGAACCCATCACCGCCGTCTCGGTGATTTCCAGTTCCAGGCGGTGCGGATCGAAGCCGACCCGGCCGAGGATCGACAGGATGCTGCCGCTAGTGCCGGGATCCATCAGCTGCGCCGAAGAGAGATTGAACGACAGAAAGAGTTCACGCGGCCAGGACAAGGCTGCTTCAGCAGCCTTGCGAAGCAGGGCCTCCGACAGCGCGTCAATGAAACCACGCTCTTCGGCGAGCGGCACGAAGACGCCGGGCGCCACGAAACCGAGATCGGGATCGTTCCAGCGGGCGAGCGCCTCGAAGCCGACGACCTGATTGTTGGCGAGCGAGACGATCGGCTGGAAGTGAACGTCGATGGCGTCCGTGATGATGGCGTTTCTGAGCGCCTGCTCCAGCTGTGTTGCGCGCTTCATCTCCTGCGCGATTTCCCGCGAATAGACGGTGATCTGGCCGCGACCGCGGCGCTTGGAGCGATAGAGGGCGGTGTCGGCGCTCTTTAGCAGTTCTTCGCAGTCCTCGCCGGCGAAGGGGTAGATGGCAAAGCCGAAGGAGGCGGAGAGGCGGACGTTGCGGTCGCCGAGATCATAGGGCGCCGACAACACCTCGCGGATCATCTGGCCGAACTTCTCGGCGCTCGCCCGTTCGAAAATCAACGGCAGCACGAAGGCGAATTCGTCGCCGTCGTGGCGGGTGACCAGCGCCCCATCCGGAATGCAGGCCCTCAGCCGATGGGCGACCTGGCAGAGGATCTCATCGCCGGCCGAGGAGCCGAAGAGATCGTTGATCGGCTTGAAGCTGTCGAGATTGGCGATGCCGATGGTGAAAGGGGCCGGATCGCTGGCACGTTCGGCGGAGATCTGCAGGACCTTTTCGCGCATGCGATTGCGGTTTCCCAATCCGGTCAGCGGATCGGTATAGGCCATCGCTTGAAGCTCATTGTGACTCACGGCCAAGGAAGCCGTTTCCGCCGATCTCATCATCCAAGTCCGAGCTTTCCTCCGCAGCCGGGCAAAGAATGACCGGGATTTCTTAACAATTCGCTAGTAAATCAGCGGCGTCGGCAGCCTGATTCGCCCCAAAATTGGGAAATTGACGACACGCGCCGCCGGATACCGGTATCATCCGCTCGCTCGGACCCGTGCAGCGTCTTCCATCAGGTATTTCTGGAATATCGCCTCGAGCATGTCGGGGCTGACGGGTTTCATGATGACGTCGTCCATGCCTGATTTGGCGCATTCGGCGCGATCGCGCTCGAAGGCCTGCGTGAGCACGCCGATGATCGGGGTGCGGGCTGCGCCGCCGGCTTCCTCCATCTGGCGGATCAGGCGCGCGGCCTCGAAGCCGTTGAAACCCGGCAGCGAAATGTCCATCAGCACCACCTGCGGCCTGTGCTCGGCCCAAAGGCGCACGACCTCGTCGCCGGTCGCGGCGATCATATGGCGATAGCCAAGGCCCTCGAGTATCTGTGAAAACACGATCTGGTTGATATCGTTGTCCTCGGCGACGAGAACCTGCAGGCCGATCATCTCATCGGACGTGCTGATTTCCCAATCCGCATCGGCGCCGGCGCCGTTGTTGCGGCTGTTGCGATTGAAGTGGCGGGCGATCTGGAAGGTGAGCTCGTTGGCGATCTGGAAGCCGTCCATGACGAGCGCCGGGATGCCGTATTGCTCGGAAAGCTCGAGGCAGCGCATGCCCATCTGGTTGTCGATGATCAAGAGATCGAGCGAAATGCCGGAGGAGGTGGCGATTTCCAGGAATCGTTCCTCTTCATCCTCACCACGCACCGAGCAGGATTCGAAACCATATTTCGACAGCGTCCGCAGAGCGGCGGCCTCGGCGGCAAGGTCGGCGGTGACGACGAGGATCTTGCGGCCGGAGAAATTCTCCGGAACGATCGCCTCCATCGCCGCCGGCTCGCGGCGCTCCACAGCGCTCGGCACCGGCACATAGGCGCGGCGATAACTCTGATTGGCGGAGGCGGTGATCGCCGAGGCACGATCGAACTCCTCAAGATCGGCGCCGTCGCGCGGCAGGTCCTGCATGGTCGACACCAGGAAATAGCGGCCGGGCTTGCCGATGCGATGCTTGCGGCTGACGATGTCGCGCTCGATGCCCTCGCGGGAGATCTGCCGCTGGCGGGAGATCGACATCTCGCCGGTTTCCAGCACGTGACGATCGCTTTCTTCGAAGCGCTTGGCGATCTCAGGTGAGAAGAGATCGCCGCTCTTGCGCCCGAGCACCTCGTCGGCGCTCCTCTGATATTTCTCACAAAAGGCGAGGTTCACCGCAACATAGGTGAGGTTGCGATCCTTGACGAAAAGCGGGAACGGCAGATTATCGAGAATGTCTTCGGTGAGCTGCACCCGCTCCAGGTCCGAGCGCCACTGCGCCTCGCGCTTCTTGTCCTCGGAGATATCGGAAACGACGGTGACGCCGTAACCGCTCGGCAGCCTGCGCTTGACGAAGCGGACCCAGCTGTCGGCGCCATGTCGCTCGACGGATTCGAAGCGCTCGCGCCAATGCGAGGCGATTTTCTGCGACAGCCAGTCCTCGCGGGTCAGCGAGCCGCTCTGCCTGATATCATATTGCTGGCGAACGCCGGTATCGTAGATCGCGCCCAGGAAATCGCGCAGCCGGATGCCCGGCTTCAGCATCTCGGGCGGCAAGGGGAAGAATTCGAGAATCTGGCGGCTTGCGAAGATCAGATGATCGTTCTTGTCGTAGATGATGAACGCTGCCGAAAGGCTGTCGCACACCGCATCGAAGAGCGCCGTCTGCAGATCTGCCCCGGCGAGCGTCCCGTCGGTCTCTGATGATGTGTCCGCCTTTTCGAAGCCGGCACTCATTCCATTTCGTCCCACATCTGTTTGATTTCGCGGCTTCTGGAGGTGTGTGATTAAAAATGCCATTTTTCTGTTAAAACCGGCTTAACACTACCGATCCCCGAATGCGGGGGAGCCGCGGATCACAGTTCCACCAAGCGATCGGAAACCCCTTCCCTCCCGCCCGCGAATCCTCGAAAATAGCTCATGGCCATCAGACAGCTTTCCGAAACGCTCATCAACCAGATCGCCGCCGGCGAAGTCATCGAACGGCCGGCGAGCGCTGCCAAGGAATTGATCGAGAACGCGCTGGATGCCGGAGCGACGCGCATCGAGATCGCCACGGCAGGCGGCGGCAAGGCGCTGCTGCGGGTCAGCGATAACGGCTGCGGCATGGACGCGGCCGATCTGGAACTGGCGATCAGGCGCCACTGCACCTCGAAGATCGCCGAAACGCTCGAGGATATTAGAACGCTCGGCTTCCGCGGCGAGGCACTGCCTTCGATCGGGTCCGTGGCGAGGCTCAGCATCGCAAGCCGCAAGCGCGACAGCGCCGGCGGCCACGAGATCGCCATTGCAGGCGGCAAGGTCTTGCATCTGAGGCCGGCCGCCGCCAATCCCGGCACGATCGTCGAAGTCCGCGACCTGTTCTTCGCCACGCCGGCGCGGCTCAAATTCCTGAAGACGGAAAAGGCCGAGGCGGGTGCGATTACCGAGATCGTCAAACGCATGGCGATCGCTTTTCCCGCCGTGCGCTTCGTGCTGTCCGGCTCCGACCGTGCGACGCTCGAATTTCCGGCAACGGGCGACGATCATCTGGCGCGCATGGCGCAGGTGCTCGGCAAAGACTTCAGCGACAACGCCATTGCGCTCGACGCCGTACGCGAGGAAATCACGCTCACCGGCTTTGCCGGCGTGCCGACCTTCAATCGCGGCAACTCCGCCCATCAATATGCCTTCGTCAACGGCCGCCCGGTGCAGGACAAGCTGATCCTCTCGGCGATCCGCGGCGCCTATGCCGAGACGATCCCGTCCGGGCGCTATCCGGTGGCGGTGCTGTCGATCGCTCTCGATCCGGCCCTCGTCGACGTCAACGTGCATCCGGCCAAATCCGACGTGCGGTTCCGCGATCCAGGCCTGGTGCGCGGCCTGATCGTCGGCGCCATTCGCGAGGCGCTCGCGCGCGACGGCAGCCGGGCGGCAACGACCAGCGCGAGCGATATGCTGCGCGCCTTCCGCCCCGGTTTCCAGCCCTTTGCCCAACGCTCGCAGGCGCCATGGTCGGCGGAGACCTCGCCCTCCCGCCCCTATCAGCCAGCAACGGGTTTCAGCGAACGATCCCAAGCCGCTTTCGACGGACTTTCGATGCCGACAGCGCGGGCCGAGACGCAGTCTTCGCCACAGCCTACTGCGCCTGAACCGGCCGGGCGTTATCCGCTCGGCGCGGCACGGGCGCAGATCCACGCCAATTATATCGTCGCCCAGACCGAGGACGGGCTCGTCATCGTTGACCAGCATGCGGCGCATGAGCGGCTGGTGTTCGAGGCGATGCGCAAGGCGCTGCATTCGAAGCGGTTGGCCTCGCAGGTGCTGCTGATCCCCGAGATCGTCGACATTCCGGAAGAGGATTGCGACCGGCTGATGCAACATGCGGCAGAGTTTGCCGAGCTCGGTCTGGCGATCGAGCGCTTCGGTCCCGGGGCGATCGCGGTGCGCGAAACGCCGGCCATGCTCGGCGAGGTCGACGTCCATGGCCTGATCCGCCAGCTCGCCGACGAGATTGCCGAATGGGATACGGCGTCGGGCCTGTCGGCCAAGCTCGAATATGTGGCGGCGACCATGGCCTGCCATGGATCGGTTCGCTCCGGCCGGCGGCTGCGGCCGGAGGAAATGAACGCGCTGCTGAGGGAAATGGAAGTGACGCCCGGCTCCGGCCAGTGCAATCACGGCCGGCCGACCTATATCGAATTGAAGCTCAGCGACATTGAGCGGCTTTTCGGCAGAAGCTGAAAAAGCTGGCAAAGCCGCCTTTGCGGGAGTATGGCAGACGGATGACAAGTTGCAGGGAACGGAGCGCATGAATTTGTTCGAAGGGCACGGAAACCGCGAGGCGAAGATCCGTTATCTCGACGGCGATTTCCAGATTCTCTCGCCCGGCTCCTATGTCGTCTGTGCGATGACCGGAAAAAACATCCCGCTCGACGAACTGCGCTACTGGAGCGTCGCCCGCCAGGAGCCCTATGCCGACGTTATTTCTGCAATCGAAGCCGACAAACGTGCCGGCATGCTGCCGAACCAGCGGCGTTAGCTCTTAACTTTCATTTCCCTTAAACGCCGCTCGCGACAGGCGACGATCGCCCGGTCGATTATCAGGCTCGCGGCGAGATGATCCTCGAAGACCATGTCGACTTCGATCACCCGGCATTTTTTCGCCAGTTGCTCCGCCTTGCCGTGATGGCCGGAGAGACGAACGAAATCCTTTGACGTGGTGACAATCAGGAGATCCTGGCGTTCGGCGGTCGTCAGGATGTCGGCGATCTCCTCCTCGGTCAGATGCTCGTGGTCGCCGAAGCTCTTGGCGAGGGCTATTTCGGCGCCGCGCGATTCGACGGTGCGGAAGAATTTGGCGGGATCGGCGATGCCAGCGAAGGCGAGCACCTTGATGCCGGCAAGCCGGTCGTCGCCGCGCACCTTCAGCGATGCGGTGAAATAGGGCTTTGCCGCGCGTGCCGCCATGCGAACGATCGCGTCGGCAGCATTGCCGCCGCCGACCTTCAGCAGCGCCGTCGCCGAACGCAGCTGCTGGCGGATCGGCGCACGGACCGGGCCGGCCGGCACGATATGGCCATTACCAAGGCCGCGCGTCGCGTCGATGACGAGCAGCGCATAGTCGATCGCCAGCCGGGCGCTCTGAAAACCATCATCCATGATGATGAGATCGGCGCCTTCCGCCACCAGACGCCGAGCACCGTCGACGCGCCGGCGGGAAATCACCGTCAGCGCCTCCTGGGCGAGCAACAGCGGTTCATCGCCGACGGCGACCGCCCGGTGATGATGGGGATCGACCACGGTCGTCACATCGAGCGAGCCGCCGTAACCTCTGCTGAGAAAGCCGGGTTTCAGGCCTTTCGCCTTGGCGGCGCGGGCGAGCGTCAACGCCGTCGGCGTCTTGCCGGCGCCGCCGACTGTGAAATTGCCGACGCAGATAACGGGAACGGAAACCGAGGCGCGGCGCGCATGGGCCATGCGATGGCCGGCGACACGGCCGTAGACAAAGGAAAGCGGCGCCAGCAGCCAGGCCCGCCAATCGGCTTTCCTCCACCAGAACGGCGGCGCTTCTGAAATCATTTTGCCGTCCGCTCCCCGCCGGCTAGAGAATTTCGTCTTCCCGGCCGGATTGAGAGATTAAAATCGATGAAAATGCAAGCCTTTACCGATCAGGCCGGCTGCAGATCAGGCAGCAGCGTCTCAAGGGCGGTGATATTGTCGAGCACATGATCGGCAGCCGCAGCAAGTGAATCGCGCGAGCCGGTTCCCGTCAACACGGCGATCCTCAGACCCGCGCCGGCATTTATGCCCATGTGCAGATCGTGATTGTTGTCGCCGACCATGGCGACCTCTTCAGGCAGAAGACCGGTCGCAGCGCAGAAGCCGAGCACCATGCCCGGCTCCGGCTTGACGCCGAAGCCGCTGTCGTAGCCGGCGATATAATCCACATAGTGGGCGAAACCGAAGCGCTCCGCCGTCTGGCGGATGGAGCGCTCATTGTCGCTGGAGGCGACACCGAGCTTGAAACCGCGCCGATGCAGCCTTGCGAAGAAGCCTGCAAGGTCGGTCACCGGCACGGAAAATTCAGCGGCGCCGGAAAAGAGGTCGTCGAGACGGATCGTCAATTCGTCGATGTCGACCATCGACCCGGCGGCGACGAGTCCCTCGGCGATCTGCCTTGTATTGCCGGCGGCGAGCAGGCTGTCGGGGACGATATGGCCGCTCACCGGATCCATGCCGCAGGCGGTCAGCAGCCGGTCGGCCAAAAGCGGGTCGCCCTCAGCGGCGATGCGGGCAAGCTCGCGATTGACCGGCAGCCAGCTCTCATCATAGTCGAGCAGCGTGCCGTCCTTGTCGAAGAGGATGCCTTTGATATGCGCCGGGCCGGACATCGCGTCTCCTCAAACCTGGGCTGCGGTCCTGGGCAGCAAACGCGCCTTGACCGTCAGCGGATTGATATAGGGTTCGAGCCCCTTCACCGTCGCCGACAGTGCGCCGCGCATCTCGTGCACGGTGGCGACGCCGGCCTCGATCATGTTACGGCGGGCTTCATCGTTGGTCAGCAGGTAATGCACGCCCTTGGCCAGCATTTCGGTATCGCGCACCATTCGGGCGCTGCCGCTGCGGGCGAGCTTCTGATAGGCCTGGCGGAAATTCTGCACATTGCCGCCGGAGAGGATGGCGCAGCCGAGCATGGCAGGCTCCAGCGGGTTCTGACCACCCTCGGCAAAGAGCGAGCGGCCGACGAAGGCGATTTCGGTCAGACGGAGATAAAGCCCCATTTCCCCGATCGTATCGCCGAGAAAGATATCGACATCGGCTGAGAGGACATCGTCGCGGGTCCGGCGGGCGACTTTCAGCCCCTGCTTGACGAGCGCCGCCTCGATCTCGTCGCTGCGCTCGGGATGGCGGGGCACGATGATCGTCAATTGACGATCGCGCTCCTTCAGGGCGCGATGGACGATGCCGGCGGCATTTTCCTCGCCGTCAAAGGTGGAGATCGCCGCCCAGGTCTTGCGATCGCCGATCTGCTTCTTGTAGCGGGCGAAGACAGCGCTGTCATAAGGCGGCGCATCGGTATCGACCTTCAGATTGCCCGAGGTTATGACGGGAACGGCACCGAGATCGCGAAACCGCTCGGCATCGACATCGGATTGGGCGATGACGAGAGCGAGGTTCTCGAACAAGGCCTCAGCAATCGACGGGCGGCCGCGCCAACGGGCAAAGGAGCGGTCCGACATGCGGGCATTGACCAGGATTTGCGGAATGCGGCGACGGCCGAGTTCCAGCACCGTCGCCGGCCAGATTTCGGATTCGGCGATGATCGCGCAATCGGGCTGCCAATAATCGAGGAAGCGGCTGACGGATGGCTTCAAATCCAGCGGCACATATTGATGGATCGCCTCCTGGCCGAGGCGCTCGGCGGCGAGCCTGGCGGAGGTGATGGTGCCGGTGGTCAGGATGACATGAATGTCGCGGCGGCGAATTTCGCGGATCAGCGGTATGACCGCATTGGTTTCGCCGACACTTGCGGCGTGGAACCAGACGAGCGGGCCCTGGGGCCGATTGGCGCTCGGATAGCCGAAGCGTTCCAGGCGGCGCGCACGGTCTTCCTTGCCCTTGGCCGTGCGGTAGGTCAGATAGAGGCCGACGACCGGGGAAGCCACGGTCCCCGCCAGACGGTATGTGCTCAGACCGAGCCGCGCCATCCGGGAGCTCATCGCGCCAGCCTCCGACCCAAGACGATCGACATCAAACCCATTCCCTTATTATCGTTGCGGCCGGAATGGCCGATCAATTTGTTCAGAATGCGTCAAACGATCCGGATCGACGGGCGCCCGATGCACGAAGGCCCGTTCGGCTGGCTGCGGCTGCCGAGGTCAGTTGCCCCCAGCCTTTTGCTGCGGATCGAGCAGACGGTGCATGTGGACGATGAAATAGCGCATATGTGCGTTGTCGACCGTCTGCTGCGCTTTCGCCTTCCAGGCCGTCAGCGCCGAGGCATAGTCGGGAAAAATGCCGACGATATCGAGGCCGTCCAGGTCACGGAACTGGACATCTTCGAGGCTTTCGAGTTCGCCGCCGAAAACGAGGTGCAAAAGCTGTTTCTTGTCACCGGAGTCAGTCATTTTCTTGTTCTCTTTCTGCCTAGTTCCTCCGCCACCTCATCTGCGGGATTTTGACGGAAACGTCAACTGTCTCGTCGCCCGGCGAATGCCGCGAGGAACTCATCGATACGGGGCGCTGGCGCCGCACAGAGGACCTTATGGGTGACGTCGGCCCTGTTATAGACGATGGACTTGCCGTCGAGGTCTACAAGCCCGCCGCCGGCGCAGGCCAGAACGAGATCGGCGGCGGCAAGGTCCCAGTCATGCGAATTGCCCTTGACGAAGGTGGCTTCCAGACGGCCGTCTGCCACCATGGCGATGCGATAGGCCAGCGAGGGGACATATTTTTCGCGTCTCACCCGGTCACGGAACGCCGGCGGAAAGGTCTTCAACAGGTCTTCGCCGATCGCAAGCCGGCTCAACTCGTCCGGCCCGGCGGCGGAAACGGTGAAGGGCGTGCCGTTCTTCAGCGCCACGCCGCCTTCGACGGCCTCGTAGAGCTCTTCGAGCGCCGGTGCATAGAGCACGCCGGCAACCGGGCGGCCGCGATGCACGACCGCGACGCTGACACACCAGACTTGCTGCCCGCCGAGGAAGGCGCGCGTGCCGTCGATCGGATCGACGATGAAAAGCGTCTCGCGCGACAGGCGGTCTTCATCGTCCTCGGTTTCCTCAGACAGCCAGCCATAATCCGGCCGCGCCTTGCGCAGGATCGTTTCAAGCGTCTTATTGGCGGCGAAATCGGCGGCGCTGACTGGAGAGCGGTCGCCGTTCTTCCACCAGACCTCGGGAGACTGGTTGAAGAAGCCGTAGGCGACCGCGCCGGCCTCCTTCGCAGCATCGGCGATCAAGGCGAGATCGCTCTGCCAGCGGAGCTTTTCCCTATCGCTCATCCCGTCATTCCATTCCTGCCCGTTTTTACTGCCCGGCGAGCGTCATGCCTTCGATCGCGAGGGTCGGAGCCGCGACGCCGAACTTGCGGTCGACGTCGTTTGCCGGCGTCAGGCGCATGAACATCTCCTTGAGGTTCGAGGCGATCGTCACCTCGGATACCGGGAAAGTGAGTTCGCCGTTCTCGATCCAGAAGCCGGTGGCGCCGCGGCTGTATTCGCCGGTGATCATGTTGACGCCGTGGCCGATTAGTTCGGTGACGTAAAAACCGTTGCCGATGCTGCGGATCAGTTCCTCCGGCGAGATCTCGCCCGGCTCCAAGGCGAGGTTGGTGGAAGACGGCGTGACGGCGGTGCCGCCGCGCACGCCGCGGCCATTGGTCTGCAGGCCGAGCTCGCGGGCCGTCGAGGTCGAGAGGAACCAGTGCTTCAGGACACCGTCTTCGATCATGACAAGCCGCTCGCCGGACACGCCCTCACCGTCGAAGGGACGCGAGGAAGGCCCGCGCACGATCAGAGGATCGTCGGTGATCGAAAGGCCCGACTTCAGCACCTGCTGACCCATCCTGTCGCGCAGGAAGCTGGTCTTTCGGGCGACGGCGGCACCGTTGATCGCACCGGCGATATGGCCGACAAAACCGCGGGCGACGCGCGGATCGAAGACGACGGTGACGTTCTTGCCGGTCGGCACCTGGCGCGGATTGACGCGCTTGACCACCCGTTCGCCGGCGCGGCGGCCGATTTTGGCGGGATCGTCGAGTTCGGCGTAATAAAGCCGGCTGTCGAAATCATAGTCGCGCTCCATGCCCGTGCCTTCGCCTGCGATGACGCTGACGGAATTGCCGAAACGGGAGGCCATGTAGCTGCCTTGGAAACCGTGCGACGTGGCGAGAACAAGACCGCCCATGCCGGCCGACGCGCCGGCGCCGGAGGAATTGGTGACGCCCTTGATCGCAAGTGCGGCCGTCTCGGCGGCAAGAGCCGCCTCGCGCAGCATCTCGGAGGACACGTCGGTGGCATCGAGCAATTGCAGGTCGGGATAGGACCTGGCGAGGTTCGCCTCGTCCGCCAGGCACGCGAAGGGGTCTTCCGGGGAAACCTTGGCCATGGCGACGGCACGTTCGGCCAGCGCCTGGAGATCGAAGCCCGGATTGGCCGAAACGCTAGCGACACGCTTGCCGATGAAGACGCGGAGCGAAAAATCGTCGCTTTCCGACGATTCCGTCCCCTCGACCTTGCCAAGCCGGACGCTGACGGATTGCGAGCGAGAGCGAACGACCACGGCGTCGGCAGCGTCGGCCCCCGCCTTCCTTGCCAGATCGATCAATTGAGTTGCGCGGGAAAGAAGTGTCGAAGAATCGATTTCAGAGGACATGATTTGGCCTTTCCTTCGGCTTCCATTTATTGTGCACTCTCCCTGGCATCAAGGCCGCCGCCGCCGATTCTTTGCCGGGGCTGCCAGGATGTTTCCCGCCGTCGAAAGAAATTGCCAGCATGTCAGCGCCCAACGACCTTTTCTCCGAAACGATCCTGCTGCTCGGCGGCGCGGTGGTCGCCGCTCCGATCTTCAAGAAGCTGGGGCTTGGCACGGTGCTCGGTTATCTCGCCGCCGGCATCGTCATCGGCCCGGTCTTCCACGGCATCACCGACGGCGAACAGATCCTTGCCGTCGCCGAGCTCGGCGTCGTCTTCCTGCTCTTCATCATCGGCCTGGAGCTGAAGCCAAGCCGCCTCTGGCAGATGCGGCGCGACATCTTCGGCCTCGGCACGGCGCAGGTGCTGGTAACAGGGCTGGCGCTGACAGCGCTCTCCTGGTTTTCCGAAGTTCTCGATTGGCGCGGCAGCATCGTCGCCGGCTTCGGCCTTGCGCTGTCCTCGACGGCATTCGCCATGCAGATCCTCGAAGGCGACGGCGACGTCAACACGAGATACGGGCAGCGTTCCTTCTCGATGCTGCTGTTCCAGGACCTGGCGATCGTGCCGCTCCTGGCGCTGATCACCGTTCTCGACGGCAGCGGCAAGGGCAGCAATACGCCGCTCACCGATATGGCCGTGGCCGTCGGCGCCGTGGCGGCGATGATCGTCGCCGGGCGTTATCTGTTGACGCCGCTCTTCCAGATCATCGCCCGCACCGGCGCACGCGAAGCGATGATCGCGGCCGCCCTTTTTGTCGTCATGGGATCGGCAAGCCTGATGCAGCTTGCCGGACTGTCGATGGCGATGGGCGCCTTCCTGTCGGGGGTGATGCTCGCCGAATCCTCCTACCGGCACGAGCTGGAGGCCGACATCGAGCCTTTCCGCGGCGTGCTGCTCGCCATCTTCTTCATCGCCGTCGGCCTATCGCTGGAGCTCGGCGTGCTCGTCGACAACGCACTCTTCGTCATCGTCACGGTGCCGATCGTCATGGCCGTCAAGGCGATCATCATCTATGGTCTCTGCCGGATATCGGGATCTCCGCACAATGACGCGATCCGCATCGCCTTCCTCTTGCCGCAAGGCGGCGAATTCGGCTTCGTGCTGTTCACCACGGCGGGCGTCGTCGGCTTGATGTCGACGAGCACGGCGTCGCTGCTGGTGGCGATCGTCACGCTGTCCATGGCGCTGACGCCGATCGGCGCGGCGCTGTCGAAGCGGCTGCTCAACGGCGATGAACAGGAAGAGCTCGACGAGGATTTCGAAGGTGCGGGCGCCGACGTGCTGATGGTCGGTTTCTCACGTTTCGGCCAGATCGCCGCCCAGATCCTGCTTGCCGGCGGGCGCAGCGTCACCGTCATCGACTTTTCCGCCGACCGCATCCGCCAGGCCTCCTCCTTCGGCTTCCGCATCTATTTCGGCGACGGCACCCGCAAGGACGTGCTGCGCTCGGCCGGCATCGACCGGGCGAAGATCGTCCTCGTCTGCACACAGAAGAAGGAGATCACTGACAAGGTGGTCGAACTGGTGCAAGCGGACTATCCGCAGACGCGCCTTTACGTACGCTCCTATGACCGAATCCATTCGATCGAACTGCGCAATAAGGGGATTGATTACGAGCTGCGCGAAACGCTGGAGTCGGGCCTGCTGTTTGGACGGCGGACGCTGGAGGCGCTCGGCGTCTCGGAGGTCGATGCCTATGAAATCGGCGAGGATATCCGCAAGCGCGACGAGGCGCGGCTGGTGCTGCAGGTCTCCGAAGGGCTGCAGGCGGGGCGCGACATGCTGTTTTCCCATCCGGTGCGTCCCGAACCGCTGGTTAAGCCGAAGCGCACCGCCGATCCTTTCGAGGACGATCCGCTGGCGGGAGTCGCGAATGCGGTGGCGGACGCATAAACCTGTTGCCGGAGCTGCGACGGTCGAGCAGTTCGAAAACAGTGGGCTACTGCCAGAATCTGTCAGCATGTCTCTCTAAATATTCTCCTGCCCAACATACAGGAGGTTTATCGTGTTCGACAGCAACAGCATTCTACTTTTCGTAACCGACGCGCCGAAGAGCGCCAGCTTTTATGCGCGGCTGCTCGGGCAAGATCCTGTGGAGGCCAGCCCGACCTTCGCAATGTTCATTCTTCCTTCGGGCCTGGCGCTCGGACTGTGGGGCCGGACGGGCGTCCAGCCGGCGCCGGCTGCTGCGGGCGGCGGCTGCGAGGTCGGTTTCAAAGTCGCGACAGCGGACATGGTCGATAGGCTCCATATCGAATGGCAGGGCAAGAGCGCGGCGATCCTTCTGCCGCCGACCGACCTCGATTTCGGCCGTAGCTTCGTTGCTGCCGATCCCGACGGGCATCGCTTGCGCGTCTACAACGTCGCGGAGGACTGAAGCATGTCCCGCAGCTGGATTGCCGTCGCATCAGCAAACCACGTCCGCATCGGGCGCGCAGCCGGGTTCATGCAAGTCTGTCACGGCAAGGCCGCTCCGCTCAAGCGGAGCGCGCCAGGGGACCGCGTGATTTACTATTCGCCGACTGAAACGTTTGGCGGCAAGGATCGCCTGCAGGCGTTCACGGCCATCGGCGTGGTCGAGGAAACGGCGGCATATCAAGTGGAGGCTCACCCCGGCTTCCGCCCTTGGAGGCGGGATGTCGTCTGGTGGCGGGCCATTGAAACGCCCATCCGGCCGCTGCTCGATCGGCTGTCTTTCACGAGCGATCGGACAGGCTGGGGCTATCGACTGCGCTTTGGTCTCATCCAAATCGACAATGACGATGCCGAGCTCATAGCCGAAGCGATGCTCGCTGAACCGCTGGCGCATGTCTCGCGGACGCCGGCAACGGTGCCCGTGCAAGGTTCCTTAGCGTTTTAGCCGCGCTTCGATCTCGCGGTCGAGGGCGAATTTCAGATCGTCCTTGACGCCGACGGACATGGCCAGCACTTCGCGAGCCTTGAGGAAATCCATCACGCCGGTGCGGCCGACCGTCGGGCGCAGGAAGATGTGCGGCTGGCAAAGCTTCAGCTTTAGCGAAATCGCCGTCTGCATCATCAGCTGTCCGGAACCGAAGATGCTTTCCATGCGGTTGGGAATATGAGTGCCGTCGCCCTCGGGAGCGCCGACGACATCGACGCCGACGACGATGTCGGCAAGATCCATCAGGCACTCATAAGGAACAGGATTGCTGATGCCGCCATCGATCATCACACGGCCGCGCAGGCGCACCGGCATGAAAACGGCGGGGATGGAGGACGAGGCGGCAAGTGCGGGAAACAGCTCGCCCTCTTCGATGATCACCTCGTTCTGCCCGTAATAATCTGTGGTGATCACCTTTGTCGGCACCAGCAGATCCGCAAAGCGGGCCGGCAGCTCCGACGGCAGGAAAGCTTTGAGGATCCGCTCCAGGTTGAACTGGCCGATGCGGATGCCCTTGGCCACGGCATCGCGCACTGTCGTCGGTCGCATGCCCCAGATGCGGGCAACGACGGCGGTCTTGTTGCCGACGGTTGCCAGCGCATGTTCACGGATTTCGGCGCCGGACATGCCGGCGGCCATGCCCGCCCCCATGATCGCGCCGATCGACGAACCCGCAATCGCCACCGGGCGGATGCCGAGTTCGTCGAGGGTTTCGATGATGTGGATATGGGACAGGCCGCGTGCGCCGCCGCCGCCGAAGGCGACAGCGACCGTCGGCAAATCGCTGATCGCAGGCAGTTTCGGACTGATGATCTCTGCCTGCTGCACGCCCCGCCCCTGCGCCTATTGCGGCTGATATCGGAAGAAATGCACCCTGGTGTCGCCAAAGATGCGGCTTTCGAGAAAAACATAGGAAGGGTGGACCGAAACGACAATGTCGGCGCGTTCTTCGAGCACCGCGATCGCCCCCGGCCGCAGCCAGCCGCCAACGGCTGCGGCCGCCATCGCCTTCTCGCCAAGGCCTTTGCCATAGGGCGGGTCGGCAAAGAGCACGTCGAAAGGCTCGAGATTGCCGGCGCTGCCGAGATCGGTCGCATCGCGGCGCAGGATGCGGGTGCGGCCATGCAGGCCGAGCGCATCGATGTTTTCCCAGAGCAGCGCCCTGCCCTCGACGCTGTTTTCGACGAAGAGCGCATGACGACAGCCGCGCGAGACGGCTTCGAGGCCGACGGCGCCGGTTCCGGCAAAAAGATCGAGGATCCGGGTGCCGTCGACGCATTCCGGATAGGCATGGCTCAGGATGTTGAACAGGCTCTCGCGCGTCCGGTCGGCAGTCGGCCGGATGTCGTTGGATTTTGGCACGGCGAGAGGCCGTCCGCGAAACTCACCGCCGACGATCCGCACCGCGCGTCATTCCCTTTCCTCGAGCACCACCTCTGGACGGACCGCCCGCCGGCCTGTCCCCGGCCGGCCTTTCACCGCCTGGCTTGGCGCCCTTAGGTTTGCCGGAAAAATTCTTGGGTCCACCAGGCTTGCCAGCAAAGCCCTTGCCGCGCGGCTTATCGCCCGAAGGCTTGCCGCTCACAGCCTTGTCGCCGAACGACCTTTCGCCGCGCGGACGCTCGGAGCGCCCCTCGCCGGCAAAGCTTCTGGCTGTCCGCGGGCGCTCGTCACCCTCCTCGCGCGGCTTACGTTCGCCACGCGACGGACGGTCGCCGAAGGGGCGGTCGCTGCGGGGACGCTCAGAACGGCCCTCGCCGGTGGAGGCTCTGGCGGCACGAGGACGCTCGTCACGATCAGCACGCGGCTTGCGATCGCCGAAGCTGGGGCCTTCGCGAGCGGGGCGATCCCCGAAGGACCGCTTGCGGCCAAAGCCCTCGGCCTCATCCTTGCGGCGGGGCTGCTCGCTCGAACGAATCCATTCGCCGTCCTCTTCGCGCACACGGTTGATCGGCGTGCGCGGACGATCCTCGATGCGATCGAAAGCATTGGTCTTTGCCGCCGGCTGTTCGCCGCGCCGGCGCGCGGTCTGCGCATTCTTGGCGGCCTTGGCTGCCGCCTTCTCGCCGAGGGGCCGGGCGCCGGGCGCCATCCAGACATTGGCGCTGCGGCGCTGGCCGAGCGACTGGGCGCGCTTGGGCTTGTCTTCATCCCTGCGGCCGCCGCGGCGATCGTCGTCTCTGCGCCCGCCGGGGCGATCGTCGCGCTTGGTGTCGAGGCGGCTGAGCGCCCGTTCGCGCTTATCCTCCTCGCGTCGCGGCCGCTCGCGCTTTGCTGGTGCGGCCGGTGCCGAAGCCTCTTCCTCTTCTTCGGCAGCGACGGCGGGCGCATTGTAGATCGGCGCGTCGAAATTCGCCTTGGCTTCCTCGATGAGGCGCGGGCCGAGTTGGTCACGCAATGTGCGGCCGCGCACCTCGACGACATGGCCTTCCCGCAAGTCACCGAGCTGGAACGGCCCATAGGAAATGCGGATCAGACGGTTGACATCGAGACCGAGCGCGCCGAGCACATTTTTGATTTCGCGGTTCTTGCCTTCGCGAAGGCCCATGGTAATCCAGACATTCGAGCCCTGGGTGCGGTCGAGGGTCGCCTCGATCGATCCATAGAGCACGCCATCGACGGCGATGCCGTCCTTCAATTTGTCGAGCGCTTCCTGATCGATCTCCCCATGGGCGCGAACGCGGTAGCGCCTCAGCCAACCGGTCGCCGGCAGTTCGAGGGCCCGGGCGAGGCCGCCGTCATTGGTGAGCAGCAGCAGCCCTTCGGTGTTGATGTCGAGCCGGCCGATCGACATGACGCGCGGCAGTTCTTCCGGCAGGTTGTCGAAGACGGTCGGTCGGCCTTCCGGATCGGCATTGGTGGTCACCAGGCCCGCAGGCTTGTGATAGAGCCAGAGCCTGGTGCGCTCGATGCCGCGGATCGGTACACCGTCGACCTCGATGCGGTCGGCAAGGGTGACGTTGACGACGGGGGTTTCGAGAACCGTGCCGTTCAGCGTCACACGGCCTTCCATGATCATGCGCTCGATGTCGCGGCGGGAGGCGACGCCTGCACGCGCCATCACCTTGGAAATGCGTTCGGCCTTGGTGTCGCTGTCGGCTTCCGCCGCCGCCGAGCGCGCGGTTGCGGCCTTCGCCGGCTTCGCACCGCCCGCCTTCGGACCGGCCTTCGGCCTGTTATCCCGTGAAAGGGGCTTTGCGCCCGGGCGTTTTGGCTTGTCTTTGGGTGTCATTTGCTGTTTGCCTGCCTTTTGGGCCTGTCTATCAGGTCACGCATCTGCGGTTAAGTGGAAATTCTTGCGATCGTGAAGACAAATCGTTTCATGGAGATGGCGCTTGAAGAAGCGCGCGCCGCCGGAGAACGCGGCGAGGTGCCGATCGGCGCGGTCGTCGTTGTCGACGATATTGCTGTTTCACGCTCGGGAAACCGCACGCGCGAGCTCAACGACGTTACCGCGCACGCCGAAATCGCTGCAATCCGGCGCGCCTGCGAGGCACTTGGGCAGGAGCGCCTTACCGGCGCCGATCTCTATGTGACGCTGGAGCCTTGCACCATGTGCGCGGCAGCCATCTCGTTTGCGCGCATCCGCAGGCTCTATTACGGCGCCGAGGATCCGAAGGGCGGCGCCGTCGACAATGGCGTGCGATTCTATGCGCAACCGACCTGCCATCACGCGCCGGAAGTCTATTCGGGAATCAATGAGGTGCAGTCGGCCGAGATTTTGCGGCGATTCTTTGCGGAACGAAGAGAGGCGCCGTAATCTCAGGGCCTGCACAATACCGTCATCCCGGCAGGCGGATGAGGGGCCGGTCCGGTGATATCGATGAACTCGAACCAACCAAAAAGCATGGGCTACAGGTCGGTCAAAGCTGCTACTGCAGGAAGTTCCACCACTGCTTGCCGGAATTGGCGATTGCCGCGTCCTTCTTGCGCTTCTTCTGCTTCTTGAGCTCCGGCTCGCCGACGTCATCGAGCTTGGCCGGGTCGTCGACGGTGCGGTAACCGGGCGGCGGATCGGAAATATAGCGACGCTGATCGACGTAGGAGCCCTTCTGCAGGGCGCGGGCCTCGCGATAGGCCTGGGTCTGGGCTTCGGTCGTGCGCCGGCCGCCTTCGATGGCGGAGCTTGCCAGCGGCGAGCGGTAATTCGGATTGTCCGAATTGGCGTCAGCCTCGGAAACGAGGCGGGCGCGGGTCTCCTCCGGCGATTCAAGCCATTGCGGATTGTCCTTGTTGGCCACCGTCGGCTGCGGCGCGACGAGGGTCTCTCGCTGGCCCTCAGCCGGCAGCACCAGCGTCGGGCGCGGCGTATATTTGACGCCCTTGTTCTTCGGTTCCGGTCCGGTCAGAGACACGGACTGGCCAAGATCGTCGGTCAGCTGCTCCATGGCGGTCTTGTCGGTGCCGTAGGTCGGGCTGCTGGCGCAGCCGGACACAAGGGAGCATCCCGCCATGACAACAGACAGGCAGGCGCCAATACGGAACCAATGCGTTGCGAACATGAAAACCCTTCCAGCCACCGGTGCAATCGTCGCCCTACCGGACAACCGTCCCCCTGACGCAAAAATCCGGCCATTTTCAGGCAGCTTTTACCGGATGAACGCCGCAATGGCAATTCACCCGGCAAATATCTTCAGGCGCGGATGCCGAGTTCGCGCAAGGCGGCGGCGTCGCGCGCCGAGACGTCGGGATAGTCCGGATCAGAACCGACATCGGTGGTGATGCGCCAGGAACGGGCGCATTTGACGCCTTCGGCAGGCTTCGGCACGACGGCGACGTCAGGCACCTCGGCCAAGCGGAAAGCGTCGGCCGGGCCGGCATCTGACTTGATCGTGATGCCAGAGGTGATGCAGACTTCGCTGAAATCCTGGCCCTCGAGCGCCTTGCGAAGCGCGGCATCGGCGACATAGACAACGGGCGCCGCCTCGAGCGAGGAACCGATGCGCTTATCCTTGCGCTCGATTTCGAGCGCGCCGGTCACGACGCTGCGGATCGCGCGGATCTTCCTCCACTTTTCGGCCAGCGCATCGTTGCGCCATTCCTTGGCGACCGGAGCGAACTGCTCCAGATGGACCGAGATAGCCGAGGGATTGCGTGAGAGCCATGCCTCTTCCGTCGTAAACGGCAGCATCGGCGCAAGCCAGGTCACCACGCAGTCGAAGATCATGCGGATGACATAGAGCGCCGAGCGACGGCGGAGGCTGGATGGCGCATCGCAATAGAGCGCATCCTTGCGGACGTCGAAGTAGAAGGCCGAGAGCTCGACATTGGCAAAGTCGATCAATGCGCGGGCGATCTTCTTGAAGTCGAAGGCATCATAATTCTCGCGCACGAGCTGATCGAGCTCGGAGAGACGGTGCAGCATCAGCTGCTCCAGCTCCGGCAGATCGGCAAGCGCGATGACCTCCCCCTTGTCGTGGGCAAGCGTGCCGAGCATCCAGCGGATGGTATTGCGCAGCTTGCGATAGGCATCGACATTGGTCTGGATGATCGTCTTGCCGACGCGGAGATCATCGGCATAATCGGAGGTCATGACCCAGAGGCGCAGGATGTCGGCGCCGGCATCCTTCATCACCTCCTGCGGCGAGGTGACGTTGCCCTTCGACTTCGACATCTTCTCGCCCTTCTCGTCCATGGTGAAACCATGGGTGAGGACAGCGTTATAAGGGGCGCGGCCGCGGGTGGCAGCCGATTCCAAGAGCGACGAATGGAACCAGCCGCGATGCTGGTCGGACCCTTCGAGATAGAGATCGGCCGGCCATTTCAGGTCCGGGCGGTCTTCCAGCGTGAAGGTGTGCGTGGAGCCCGAGTCGAACCAGACGTCGAGGATATCCATGACCTGGGTCCACTTGGCCGGGTCATGCTCGTTGCCGAGGAAGCGCTCCTTGGCGCCTTCCGCAAACCAGGCGTCTGCGCCCTCGACATCGAAAGCGTTCAGGATGCGCTGGTTGACGGCCTCGTCCTTCAGGACCTCGCCCTGCTCATCGACGAAGACGCAGATCGGCACGCCCCAGGCTCTTTGACGGGAAAGGACCCAGTCCGGGCGCTGCTCGATCATCGCACGCAGACGGTTCTGGCCGGCGGCCGGCACGAAACGGGTGTCGTCGATCGCGTTCAGCGCCCGATTGCGCAGCGTCGTCCCGTCCGGCAGCGTCTTGTCCATATAGACGAACCACTGCGGCGTATTGCGGAAGATCACCGGCTTCTTCGAACGCCAGGAATGCGGATACTGGTGCTTCAAGCGGCCGCGGGCAAAGAGCGCATTGCGCTCGATCAGCGCCTTGATGACACGATCATTGGCATCGCCCTTCTTGCCGTTGTCGTCGATGACGCGTGCGCCTTCCAGACCGGGAGCGTCGGCGGTGTAGAAGCCGCCGTCGTCGACCGGGAACGGGATCTTGGTCTCGATGCCGCGCGCCTCGATCTCACGGGCATGCGCCATCCAGACGTCGAAGTCTTCGCGGCCGTGGCTCGGCGCCGTGTGGACGAAACCGGTACCGGCATCGTCGGTGACATGATCGCCCTCGAGCAGCGGCACGACAAATTCGTAACCGCCTTCCAGGCCTCGGAGGGGATGTGCGCAGGCCATGCCGGCGAGGTGGGCAGCCGTGACATCGGCTAGACGCCGGTACTGCAGCTTCGCTTTGGCAAAGGATTCCTCAGCCAACTTGTCGGCGAAAACAAGCTTCTCGCCAGGACGCGGGCCGAAATCATTCTCGGCAGCCGTGACCTCATACAGGCCGTAGGCGACACGTGAGGAATAGGCGACCGCGCGGTTGCCGGGGATCGTCCATGGCGTGGTCGTCCAGATGACGACGAAGGCATCCTTGACGCTGTCGGGGCCTTTCGCGATGGGAAATTTCACCCAGATCGTGTCGCTTTCATAGTCGTGGTACTCGACCTCGGCTTCCGCCAGCGCGGTGCGCTCGACCACCGACCACATGATCGGCTTGGAGCCGCGGTAGAGCTGGCCGCTAGCGGCGATCTTCAAGAGCTCACCAGCGATGCGGCTTTCCGCATGGAAGTTCATCGTCAGATACGGGTTTTCGAAGTCGCCCACGATGCCGAGGCGCTGGAACTCGTCACCCTGGACCTTGATCCACTTCTCGGCATAGGCGCGGCACTCGCGGCGGAAGCCGATCATCGCCGCCGGCTCGCTCAGGTCGGGCTTAGCCTTGCCCTTGGCGCGATAGTTCTCTTCCTCGATCTTCCATTCGATCGGCAGGCCGTGGCAATCCCAGCCGGGCACGTAGTTGGCGTCATAGCCGCGCATCTGGAACGAACGGTTGATGACGTCCTTGAGGATCTTGTTCAGCGCATGGCCGATATGGATGTTGCCATTGGCATAGGGCGGGCCGTCGTGCAGGACGAATTTCTCGCGGCCGGCGGCGGAGGCGCGCAGTTTCTTATAGAGATCCATCTGCTGCCAGCGGGCAACAAGCTCCGGTTCCTTCTGCGGCAGACCGGCGCGCATCGGGAAATCGGTTTCAGGCAGATAGAGGGTCTTCGAGTAATCGATCTTTTCGGCTGTTTCGGTCATGTGTGACAATCGTTTCTGGCAGCCCCGTGAGGGCGCGACGGACGTGAAAATAGGTGGCGGCGGAAGCGCCTGCTCGCAAGCGCCGAAAACCCGGACCTCCCGGCCGCTTAGCGCGCGCGGAAGGCCGGGCCGATAATTCGTATCGTCATTGCCAGCCGAAGTTTCGTCATAGCGCCGGTTCATAGGCGTTTTTGCCGGGAAAAGGAAGAGAGGAAATTGCCTGCTTACGATCGCGAGGCACTGCCGAATCCGGCATGCACCCGGAACATTCCGACCAGTGCACTCTCAGGAGAAGCAAAGCTTGCGATCGAGTTCGCCCAATGGCGCCACGCCCGCCAGCAGCGCCCTCGCCTCTTCCTCGTCGCGTTTGATCTGGACGACAAGCGCATCGAGGCCATCGAATTTCAGTTCGGGTCTAAGATAGCCGAAGAAGGAGACGGCGCAGAGCTGGCCGTAGAGATCGCCGTGAAAATCGAACAGATAGGTTTCGAGCAGCGGCGCGCCGTTTTCCGTCACCGTCGGGCGGCGGCCGTAGCTCGCGACGGCATCGTGGAGCGTTCCGTCCTGGCGGCGGAAGCGGACGGCGTAGATGCCGGCGGCGAGTTCGGCCTCGGGCGGCAGGCGCATATTGGCGGTGGGAAAACCGAGCTGCCGGCCGAGCTTTTCGCCGTCGATCACCTCGGCTTCGACCGTATAGCGGTAGCCGAGCATGCCGGCGGCTTCGCTGACATTGCCGTCCTTCAGCAGCGCCCGGATATGGCTCGACGAGACGACATCGGCGTTCTCGTCGCGGAAGGCGTCGATCAGGGTGACGCCGAAACCATAGGTCTGGCCGGCATTCATCAGGAAGGCAGGCCCGCCTTCGCGGCCGCGGCCGAAATGGAAATCGAAGCCGGTGACGACTTCGGTGGCGCCTAGCCAATCCTTGAGGATCGAATGGATGAAATCGTCGGCCGAGCGCTGCGAAAATTCGTAGTCGAAAGGATATTCGATGACTGCGTTGAAACCGAGCGTTTCCAGAATCCGGGCCTTGAGCGGCGCGGGTGTCAGCCGGAAGACCGGTGTCTGCGGCCGGAACACCGTGCGCGGATGCGGCTCGAAGGTCAGCACCAGGGCAGGAATGCCGCGCGTCTTCGCTATTTCGAGCGCGCGGTTCAGCACCGATTGATGGCCGCGATGCACGCCGTCGAAATTGCCGATGGCAATGACCCCGCCCTTCAGATGGGCAGGCAAGGCTTCGCGGGTTTCATTGCGGTGAAAGACGGTCATCGGCTGGCTTCTCTTCATGCAAGGCGCGGCATCCACCACTTCGGCGCGGCCTTCTCCCGCTCGAGATAGGCGTTGAGGATCGCCTCGTCGGTCTCGCCGTTCAAGGTGTATTCCTTGGCATGGATCCCGCCGCTGATGTAGAGAAGATCCAGGCCGAAATTCAAGGCGCCGCGCACATCCGTCGGCATACCGTCGCCGATCGCCAGCACACGGTCGGTGGAAAAATCGCCGCGAAGCTCGCGGGCGGCCGAAAGTGTCGCCTCGTAAATCGGCCGGTGCGGCTTGCCGGCAATGCGGGTTTTACCGCCGAGCTGCTCGTAATAGGCAGCCATGGCGCCGGCACAGGGGATGATGCGATGGCCGCGTTCGACGACGAGGTCGGGATTGGCGCAGATCATCGGCACGTCGCGCGCCTGGAAATCGAGGAGCATGTCGGTGTAGTCCTCGGGCTTTTCGGTCTCGTCGTCGAAAAAGCCAGTGCAGACGAGCGATTGCGCTTCACCGGCCGGCCGGCGCTCGACGCCGATGCCTTCGAGAAGCGCCTTGTCGCGCTCGGGGCCGAGCAGAAAGACCGTCTTCGGCCCCTCGGAAATCAGCCCGCGGGTGACGTCCCCCGAAGTGACGATCCGGTCATAGGCGCCGTCGGGAACGCCGATGTGGCGCAGCTGCTCGACCACTTGCCAGGAAAGGCGCGGCGAATTGGTGATGAGGACGACGGCAAGGCCGCTCTCACGCGCGGATTGAAGGGCGGCGGCGGCCTTCGGAAACGGATCGACGCCGTTATGAACGACGCCCCAGACGTCGCAGAGCACCACGTCATAGCGATCTGTGATCTCCGAGAAGTTTCCTATCCGCCTGGCCATTCCAATTTCCCGATTTGCTTCAGTCACCGGTGACATTGCAAAGGCGCAAGGCGATGGCAAGGCATTTTCTTCACCTTGGCAGACAAGATCCTCGGCAATCCCGGCGGGAGGGGACGGCAAGGTCTGGCAACGTTGCCATGCCAGACAAGATTTCGGCGGGAACCTCCGATAATTCGCCGCTCTTCACAATTCCGGCACAAAAATTCGTGATTGCTCTCATTGACTCCTCTCGGAGCCATCCCTAAATGCTCGAGCGCTAGCACTCACCAGAGAGGAGTGCTAACACTTATCCATGCGGACCGCTCCGGCCCGCGAATGTCATTCGATCGAGGGATTAGACAATGGCAAGCACCAATTTCCGTCCGCTTCACGACCGCGTCGTCGTTCGTCGCGTCGAGTCCGAAGAAAAGACCAAGGGCGGCATCATCATTCCCGACACCGCCAAGGAGAAGCCGCAGGAAGGCGAAATCGTCGCCGTCGGCTCCGGCGCTCGTGACGAGTCCGGCAAGGTCGTCGCTCTCGACGTCAAGGCTGGCGACCGCGTTCTGTTCGGCAAGTGGTCCGGCACTGAAGTCAAGATCAACGGCGAAGACCTTCTGATCATGAAGGAAGCCGACATCATGGGCATCATCGGCTGATCGGCCGATCCGCTTTCCCGAAATGGCTGACGGGCCTTTTGCCCGAACAAATCGAATTCAGGAGACACAAACATGGCAGCTAAAGAAATCAAGTTTGGCCGCACCGCGCGCGAAAAGATGCTGCGCGGCGTCGACATTCTCGCCGATGCAGTGAAGGTCACGCTCGGCCCGAAGGGCCGTAACGTCATCATCGACAAGTCCTTCGGCGCTCCGCGCATCACCAAGGACGGCGTTTCCGTCGCCAAGGAAATCGAACTTGAAGACAAGTTCGAAAACATGGGCGCCCAGATGGTCCGCGAAGTCGCTTCGAAGACCAACGACATCGCCGGTGACGGCACCACGACTGCAACCGTTCTTGCCCAGGCGATCGTTCGCGAAGGCGCCAAGGCCGTTGCCGCCGGCATGAACCCGATGGACCTGAAGCGCGGCATCGATCTCGCCGTCGCCGAAGTCGTCAAGGATCTCCAGGCCAAGGCCAAGAAGATCAACACTTCGGAAGAAGTCGCCCAGGTCGGCACGATCTCCGCTAACGGCGAACGCCAGGTCGGTCTCGACATTGCCGAAGCCATGCAGAAGGTCGGCAACGAAGGCGTCATCACGGTTGAAGAAGCCAAGACCGCCGAAACCGAACTCGAAGTCGTCGAAGGCATGCAGTTCGACCGCGGCTACCTCAGCCCCTACTTCGTCACCAATCCGGAAAAGATGGTCGCCGACCTCGAAGACGTCTTCATTCTCCTCCACGAGAAGAAGCTCTCGAACCTGCAGTCGATGCTCCCGGTTCTCGAAGCCGTCGTCCAGACTGGCAAGCCGCTCCTCATCATCGCTGAAGACGTCGAAGGCGAAGCCCTTGCTACGCTCGTCGTCAACAAGCTGCGTGGCGGCCTGAAGATCGCTGCCGTCAAGGCGCCCGGCTTCGGCGACCGCCGCAAGGCCATGCTCGAAGACATCGCTATCCTGACCGGCGGCACCGTCATCTCCGAAGACCTCGGCATCAAGCTCGAGAGCGTCACGCTCGACATGCTCGGCCGCGCCAAGAAGGTTTCGATCTCCAAGGAAAACACCACGATCGTCGACGGTTCGGGCGCCAAGTCCGACATCGAAGGCCGTGTTGCCCAGATCAAGGCCCAGATCGAAGAAACCACCTCCGACTACGACCGCGAGAAGCTGCAGGAACGTCTTGCCAAGCTCGCCGGCGGCGTTGCCGTCATCCGCGTCGGCGGCTCGACGGAAGTCGAAGTGAAGGAAAAGAAGGACCGCATCGACGACGCCCTCAACGCGACGCGCGCTGCCGTTCAGGAAGGTATCGTACCGGGCGGCGGCGTTGCCCTGCTGCGTTCTTCCGTCAAGATCTCTGCCAAGGGCGTCAACGACGACCAGGAAGCCGGCATCAACATCGTTCGCCGCGCTCTGCAGGCTCCGGCCCGCCAGATCGCCGAGAACGCTGGTGACGAAGCTTCGATCGTTGTCGGCAAGATCCTCGACAAGGATCAGGACAACTACGGCTACAACGCCCAGACCGGCGAATATGGCGACATGATCGGCATGGGCATCATCGACCCTGTCAAGGTCGTTCGCACCGCCCTGCAGGATGCCGCTTCCGTCGCATCGCTGCTGATCACCACCGAAGCCATGATCGCCGAGCTGCCGAAGAAGGACGCTCCGGCTATGCCGGGCGGCATGGGCGGCATGGGTGGAATGGACATGATGTGATAGGCGAAAGCCGTCACTGACATCCATTCCGGCACATCCGGAACAGGAAGGGCGGCCCCCGGGTCGCCCTTTTCTTTTGTCCGCTGCGATTCGTTCCGTTGCGCACTATTTTATCCCGTGCAGCGCGTCAGCCGACCTCGAAGCTTTCGTCAGGCTTGCGTCGCCGCTCTTTTTCCAATGCCGGAAAGTGCGCGGGAGATTGCTTCCGGGGGAAGGTTTCTCACGCAATAGATGCCAAACCGCTCGAAAAATGCCGAAACTGGTCACTTCTGGCTGAAGAGCGTGATGATGCCGACATCTCTCACAAATAATGCCGATCCGAACAGGCTCAAAAAGCCGTTGCCGATTGTGCAAAAGCTCCTATAAATCCGCGGCTGCAATTGATGCGCGCCCGGCGATCATTCGCTGTCAGACGAGCGCGGGAAGGCGATGCCATAAATGCGTGTTCGAAGGGCTCAGGTCCGGAGACTCGAATGGCTGCAACGATCGCCGAAGTAGGCGCGGGCATCATGCCCGCCGTCCCATGATCCTGTTTCTTTGTGTTTGCCGAGCATGCGGCGGAGGAGCCGCATCCGAACTGGGGAACGCCTTGTTTAAGATCGCCAAAGCCAATGGAGCCGTGCCCTTGATGACCGGCTCGCTGAACGACAACCATCAAAATCACCAGATGCTGGCGCAGTTGTCGGTTTCCGAAAGCTGGACCGGAGATTTTTCGAGCGGCCTGATCCGTCTCGGCAAATGGAGCGCGATGCTGCACGGCCTCTCCGCCGAGGAATGCGGGCTGCTTAACCTGATCCGCTGCTACGATAGCAAGGATCGAGCCCGCGTGCTGGAACTGTTCGAGCAGGTGGCGACGCATTGCTCCTCCTTCTGCTTTTCAACGACAATCATCATGCCGAACGGCTTGCGCCAGCCACTGTTCTGCATGGGCGAGTCTAACGGGCTCGAGGAGAAATACAGCGGCAGCATAACCGGCGTCTTCATCTTCCCTCGCTTCAAGCTCGAAGGCACAAGGCAGATCACCAGCCGGCAATAAGACCGGCGACGCTAGATAAAGGCCGCTCATGGCCCAGCCACTAACGTAAATGTGGAATCGCTAAACTTTGCGGTTCCACATTTTCAGCCCACGACCGACGGGCCCATTGCAGCCATCCGTACTATTTCTACTCGCATCAAGCGGTCCGACGGCCAATTTGGATTGGGTAGCTTCATCACCCGCCCGCAAGCGGCCGCCGGCCGCAAAATCAAAGAGGAATCGCAGCGTACCCTTTGTCATAGCGGGAATAGTCATGTTTTACGAAACGTCCGCAAGTGGCGGCGCATAGCGGGCCGCGAGGAAGCACGTCTCGACCAGTATCGGTCACCGCAATGCGGCCGGCATGACATCAGCACCATCCATGACATAGGTCGCATAGCGATGGTCGCGGATAAGGCTTATCTTTTGCCCCCGCCATTCGAGCAGCATAAAATAGTAAGGCCCGCTCGCCGGTTCGGCCGAAACCAGGAATATTTCCCTGCCTTCCAGCCAGGCCGGTTCGACCCTGACTCGCGGATATTCGGCATAATAGGTGAAAAATCGACCGACATCGGCGGCACCCGAGATTTCAGGCCGTCGCGCCTGGCGAAGCCGAACGTCATCGGCCAGCAAGCGACGCAGCGCGTCCCAATCTTGGGCGTTGAAGAGCGCTGCAAAGTTCAGGGCCTCGGGACTTGGCAACGGCGCAACGTCAGACCGCACGTCGGAGATCGCACGCAATCTCGCCCTACCGCGCGACAGATGGGCCTTGACGGCGTCGACGCTCAGTTCGAGCAGCGCTGCGATATCCGCAAGCGACTCTCCCAACACATCCTTGAGGATTACCGCGCTGCGTTGCGGCACCGGCAATTCTGCAAAATGACCCAGGGCGACCCGCACCGTGTCCCGCCGGATCAGCGCGTCCTCCGCGCCGACTGCGCTGATATCGGGCAGATCAAAGGCCATCTCAAGCGGCTCCGACCGGCGCGTACTGCGCTGGCGCAGGGAATCTATGGCTCGATTGTGGACGATGCGAAACAGCCACGGTCGCAGCGGCGTGCCAGGTGGGATCGAGCCAGCCGTCGAAAATACCCTGGCAAACGCGTCCTGAATCACGTCCTCGCCGTCGATCACCGAACCCACCAGACGAGCAGCATAACGATGCAGTTGGGGGCGAAGCGCGTCCGCTTCCCTGGCCAGATCTGCGAGCAGAGTTTTCCTCTCTTCCGCCCCGAGAGCTGGGTCTTTCGTCATTCGATGACCGTCACACCCGTATCCCCACGCACGGCATAGACCATGGCCTCAGCGAGGCCGGAATCGCCGATCAGTTCGGCGACCGTATCACCGAAAGCCCGCGGCGTCATGTCCGGCCAGGTGGCGGCCTGTTCGGCAAATGTCCGACTCGCCTTCGCAGCATAGGCCCCGATTCCGGTATCGCCCACACCAGTTCCAACGAACATCTGCCGGGGAACGATGACCCGGAACCGCAAGCCCAGGCCGAGTTCCGCCGACAAGTCGTCGGCATATTTTGCAATGAACCACTGCGCGCGCTTGGCGCCGGCATAACCTCCCGATAGTGGCGACCCCTGCACGGCGGCTCCGCTGGAGACCAGCACGACGAGCCCGCCCGGCGCCATTGGCAAGGTCAGAGCAGCCTGTACCCAATGCAGCGCGGCCTTGACGTCTACGTTCCAGTTGGTCGTGAATGCCTCCCAGCCAATCCGGTCGATCCGCTCCATGGGCGGTTTCGCACCGGCATTCATGATGACGACATCAGGTCGCGTCTGCTCCATGATCCGCCACGCCGCGTCGGCATCAGTTGCATCGGCCGATATGGCGGTGACGGCCAGTTGCTCAGCCGGCCCCTGCACAGCCGTCGCGTTTCGGGCGACCACGGTGACTTCGGCCGCGCGAGCAACGAATGCCTCGGCAAGCCCACTCCCCAAGCCGCGGCTCCCGCCGACGACCACAATTCGCTTTCCTTCCAGATCCATTTCTCAGTCCTCGTTCATTCGACCGCTCGACGACGGTCGCAACAACGACGGTTCAAGGAGGTGAAAAGAGTCATCGCTATCTGCGATTTGTGGAACCCAGCGTCAAAAAAGTCTGGCTCGACCGAATGCCGCCGTGATTGCGGTCGCCAGCCGAAGCGGATCGCGCCCTTGTTACGGGGTTGCTTGTTCCGGTTGACCTATCGCGCCGATCCTCCACATCTGCGGCGATCCGGAATTTCGGCCGATGCGGGTTCTTGCAAAGGTTGACGTTCACTCCCCGGAAGGGACTGGCACCGAAGCCGCCTTGAATGTCCGAGGAAATCTCCGGCATGAGCAATGCCCCGACCACCAGCGTTATTGGGGGTTTGCTTAAGATGGTCCTCACGATTCCACGTTAGTGGCCGGGCGGCAGGGCGGCCTTTTGCATTTGCCGGCGGATCGTCCGTTACTCCGGTTTGACAGGAATGTTGAGGCCTCTGGCGCTTGCCGGGCGCGCGATGCAGCGTTCCAGCCAATCGGAAACGGCGGGGAATTTCGCATATTCGAGAATCTCACGGCCGCCATAGAAGATATCGGCGCCGCGAATCCAGGTAAAAGTGGTGATGTCGGCAATCGTATATTGTTCACCCATGATCCATTGGCGGCCTTTCAGCCGGCCTTCGAGCACGCCGAGCAGCCGCTTGGATTCATCGCGGTAGCGCTCCACCGGATAGGAATTATTGGCGACCTTGTCGGCGGCGAATTTGTAGAAATGCCCGAACTGACCGAGCATTGGGCCGATCCCGGCCATCTGGAAAAACACCCACTGGATGCATTCATAGCGGCCGGCGGCATCGGCGGGGATGAGCTTTCCGGTCTTTTCGGCGAGGTAGAGCAGGATGGCGCCGGATTCGAACAGCCCGATCGGCTTTCCCCCAGGCCCGTTCGGATCGATGATCGCCGGAATGCGGCCGTTCGGATTGAGCGATTCGAATTCCGGCGAGTTCTGCTCGTTGGCGGCAAAGGAAATATAGTGCGGCTCGTAGGGGAGCCCGAGCTCTTCGAGGGCGACCGATACCTTCACCCCGTTCGGCGTCTGCAGTGAATAGAGCTGGATGATATCGGGATTTTTCGCCGGCCAGCGCGTGGTGATCGGAAATGCGGAAAGATCTGCCATAAGAGACTCCATATTATCGGCCGACCATAGAAGACGATGCTCCGGAAAGGCAAGCGAGGGTATTGTTCCATATTGTTGAACGAAGCGTCCCCTTCTGTTTATCTTTCCATGACGGAAGAAATCGGCGACATAGGGGTATCAGAGATCCACAGCGTGCCGGGGGCACCAAGATCTCCCGAGCCTTCAAACGGAGACAATATCCATGTCGAACGCCATCATCCTGATTGCCCGCATTCTTCTGTCATTCATGTTCATCCTTTCCGGCTTCATGAAGCTGACCGATCCCGCCGGTACTGCGGGCATGATCGCCGGTGCCGGCCTGCCGGCGGCAACCCTGTTGGCCTATGTCGCAGGCCTTTTCGAACTGCTGGCCGGCCTTGCGGTTCTCGCAGGCTTCCAGGTCCGTATTGCCGGCTGGCTGCTCGCTGGCTTCTGTGTCTTTACGGGCGTTGCCTTCCATCTGCCCTACGCTAGCGGCACGGAACTCGTGAACATTCTCAACCAGATCATGGTTATGAAGAACATCACGCTGGCCGGCGCGTACATCCTGCTCGCCACCGTCGGTGCCGGTGCCTATTCGATCGACGCACGCCGTGGTCTGCAGGCCGTCGCTGCCCGCTAATTCCATCTCCTCCCAAGCATGCAAAACCCGCCGTCATTGAACTGACGGCGGGTTTTCTTACGCGTTGATAGTAGAGATTAGAGGGCGGCGCGCACCGCGTCGACGATCGCCTGCACGACCGGCGAGTCCACGTGGCTCTCCTTGCGGGCACGCACGAGGCAGGCCTGCGAGTGCAGGATGACACCGTCTTGGAGCACCTTCAGATGATTGGCCCGCAGCGTCGAGCCGGTGGAGGTGATATCGACGATGATATCGGCCGAACCGGAGGCGGGAGCGCCTTCGGTCGCACCCAGGCTTTCGACGATGCGATAAAGCTGGATGCCATGCTGGCTCGAAAAGAACTGTTGGGTCAGGCGCCAGTATTTGGTGGCGATGGCAAGGCGTCGGCCGTGGCGGGCGCGGAAATCGGCGGCGACATCGCCGAGATCGGCCATGGTGTCGACATCGAGCCAGATCTCGGGCACCGCGACGACGACATCGGCGTGGCCGAAGCCGAGCCGGGCGCAGAATTCGACACGCTTGTCGACCTCGGAAAAGCCCTCGCGCATGAGGTCCTCGCCGGTGACGCCGAAGTCGACGGTGCCGTTGCCGAGTTCACGGGAGATTTCGGAGGCCGAGAGGAAGGCGATTTCCACATCGTCCCAGCCTTCGACGCGGCCGCGATAGGAGCGGTCGTTGCCAACCGCCGAGATCGGCATGCCGGCCCGCTCGAATATCGCCGAAGCGTCGTCCTTCATCCGGCCCTTCGAGGGAAGCGCGATCATGATGGTCATGCGGCTGCCCTTTCGGTTTCGATGCGGTCGAGCCAGAAGGAGAAGCCGACGGCCGGAATGCGGTCCGTCGCGCCGAGGAAGGTTAAGAGCCGGTCGAAGCGGCCGCCGCCGGCTAGAACCGCGCTCGAACCTTCCACCGTCACCTCGAAGACGAGGCCGGTGTAATAATCGAGCGGACGCCCGAAAGCGGCGCGATAGTCCAGGCAGGACAGATCGACGCCGGCATCGGCAAGGGCGGCAACGCGGCCGTTAAAGCGCGACAGCGCATTGCCGAGCTTCAAGCCGGCAGCGTCGGCAAAGCCGGCAAGTGCTGCGGACGCATTGACGAGCGGCACGTGCAGCGACAGGAACTCTTCCAGCACATGGAAGGCGGCATCGTCGAGACGCGTCTCGGACAGGATGAGCTTTTCCTTGAGGCGGCGGGCGATCTCCAGCGGCGAGCGGCTGGCATTCGTCGAGTAACCCGTCGCCTGCATCTCGTGCTCGATATGGGCGACCAGCGCCTGATCGTCGCCTGAGGCAACAATCCTGGCGATATCATCGTCGAGGCCGGTGACGAATTGCGGGCTGACGAGGCCGGCCAGCAGCGCCTCCAGCTGCCTCATGTTGCCGAAAGCGTGGATCAGTCGTTTCTGCCAGCCGAGCGGCAGGCCGAGCGCCTGGACGACCGCCTCGAACACCGCTTGATCGCCCAACGTCACGGCTAAGCGCCGGCCCGGCAGCAGGCGGGCGAGAATGCCGGTGGCGTCGCCGATGGCGCGCGCATCGGCGCCCGGTATGTCGATGTCGCCGAGATCCTCGATGCCGGCCTGATAGAATTCATTGGCGCCGTCGCGGCGCTGGCGGAAGACCTCGCCGAGATAGGCGTAACGCTTGGGCGTGCCGGTCGCCGTCTCGATGTGGCGCAGACAGACGGGGATGGTGAATTCGGGCCGCAGGCAGAGGCTGGCGCCGGTTTCGCTCTCGGTCATGAAGATGCGCCGGCGCAGATCCTCGCCGGCAATATCGAGGAACGGCTCGGCCGGCTGAATGACCGGCGTATCGATGCGCTCGGCGCTCCGGGCGGCAAATTCGGCAAGCAGCTCGCTGGAGAATTCGGGGAGGTTGATCAGGGGCATTGGGTTGACTTCCCTCTTCTCCCCAACGGGGAGAAGATGCCCGACAGGGCAGATGAGGGGGATGAGAAGTGCAAACGACGAATGTCCCGAGCGGCGAGCGAAGGACAGCTTCTGCCGTGGCGCCCCCTCATCCGACCCTTCGGGCCACCTTCTCCCCGAGGGGAGAAGGGGAGTTCTCTCTCAAATGTCGTCATCTGTGTCACCGGCTTGAGCGGGATCATCTGCAGTTTCGAAGCGGGAGCCTGCCCTCTTCCAATCCTCAGCCTGCGCCGCAAGGATTTCCTTCACCTTGGCGACGAGATCGGCTTCCGCAACCGTCTCCTGCGCCACGCGGGCCTCGCGCCAGCTGGCATTGTCCTCGATTTCGCCGGAGAGCCGCTTGCCCTCGATCAGATCCTTGATCTGCACTACGCCTTGGGCGCGCTCGTCGCCGCCCTGGATGATGGCAATGGGGCAGCCGCGGCGGTCGGCATATTTCAGCTGGTTGCCGAATTTCTTCCAGTTGCCCTGGAACATCTCGGCGCGGATGCCGGCGGCGCGCAGCTGCTGGGTCATCTTCTGATAGCGGCCCATCGCCTCGACGTCGCCGTCCATCACCGTCACCAGCACCGGCTCGATCACCGCGCTCGCTCCGAGCTTGCCGAGGTTCTTCAGCGCCGTCATCAGGCGCGAGACGCCGATCGAAAAGCCGGTCGCCGGCACCGGCTGGCCCATGAAGCGTGAGACCAGGCCGTCATAACGGCCGCCGCCACCGACCGAGCCGAAGACGACCTTCTCGCCCTTTTCATTGGTGACGTCGAAGAGAAGCTCGGCCTCATAGACCGGGCCGGTATAATATTCGAGGCCGCGCACGACCGAGGGGTCGATCTTGATGCGGTCGGCGCCATAGCCGGCGCTCGTGACGAGTGCACCGATGAAATTCAACTCCTCGACGCCTTCGGCGCCCTTCGACGTCCCCGCAACGAGTTCGGCCAGACGTCCGGCGCTTTCGGCATAATCCTTGATGCCGACGAAGAACAGCACCTTGTCGATCTGCGCCTGATTGAGGCCGGCGCCCTTGGTGAAGTCGCCGGATTCATCCTTGCGGCCGGGGCCGAGCAGCAGCGAGACACCTTCCGGGCCGAACTTGTCGAGCTTATCGATGGCGCGCAGAACGTTGAGCCGCTGGCCGGCCTTGTCGTCGCCGCCGAGGCCGATCGCCTCCAAGACGCCGTCCAGAACCTTGCGGTTGTTGACTCGGATGACGTAGTCGCCGCGCTTGATGCCGAGGGCCTCGAGCGTATCGGCCATCATCATGCACATTTCGGCATCGGCCTGAACACCAGGCGCGCCCACGGTATCGGCATCGAACTGCATGAACTGGCGGAAGCGGCCGGGGCCGGGCTTCTCGTTACGGAATACGTAGCCGGCGCGATAGGTGCGGTAGGGAAGCTGGATCTCGTTGAAATTTTCCGCGACGTGGCGGGCAAGCGGCGCCGTCAGGTCGTAACGCAGCGACATCCACTGCTCGTCATCATCCTGCAGCGAGAAGACGCCCTCGTTCGGCCGGTCGCTGTCGGGCAGAAACTTGCCGAGCGCATCGGTATATTCGAACAGCGGCGTTTCCACAGGATCGAAACCATAATGCTCGTAGACTTCCCGGATCTTTGCCGTCATCTCGTTGACGGCGCGGATATCGTCGGCCGAGCGGTCGACGAAGCCGCGCGGCAGGCGGGCCTTGAGCTTTTGCGGTTTCTTCTGCTTGTCGTTCATTTCCGGGAATTCCGCTGACTGTGACAGTGGCGGTGTCCTAGCGGATTGGGCGGGGAGCGGCAAGGGCGAAGGGCCTTGGTGGCACTGCCGGAATCGATTGAACGAGAGGCATTGTTCAGAATGCGGATATGCTCATGATCACCGAGGCGCTCCTCTATGCCGCGACGTTGCCGCTGACCGGCAAGCGCCATCGAAAGTTCATCCGCTATTCCATCAATCTCTGGTCGCGGGCTGGACGCTGCGCCCGTAATTGGGCCGACCACGAAGAGAAGAGCCGCAATGCGATCCGTGCGGCGGCGGCCGGGCTCCGTCAGAAACGGACCGCCGTCGTGCTCGGCTCCGGCCTGTTGCGGGACGTGCCGATCGACGAGCTGGTACGCAATTTCGACACGGTCGTGCTCATCGATCTCGTTCATCTCGCCTCAGTACGGCTGTGGCTTGCGGCCAAGGGCTATCGCAACGTCCGGCTGATCGAGCGCGATCTCTCCGGCTATGACGAACTCGCGGCCGGGCAAGAAGCCGAACCGCTCGGGTTCCTGCGTAGCGTGCCCTATCTCGATTTCGTGGTTTCCGCCAATCTCTTGTCGCAGATCGGCCGCGGCGTGAAACGGCGCCATGAGGCAGAGGCAGCCGGTCGAATGCCTGAAGACACTGTGGAGAGGCTGGTCGCTGCGCATCTCAGCGGCCTTTCGGGACTTTCCTGCCGGCATTGCCTCGTGACCGACATCGCCTATGCCGTCATCGACCGCAACGGCAAAACACATGAGGAGGCCGACCTGCTGCACGGCGTGACCCCGCCGCCGGCGAAAGCGGTCTGGACATGGCCGGTCGCTCCGCTCGGCGAAGAGAGCAGGAATTACCGGATCGAACACAAGGTGATTGCCGCCTGGTGAAAGGCCTGTCGCGCCGTCGACGATTGAGATTTGCGTTACTGACTTGGCTTCCGCCGGGATTTGCCTACATTGAAACTCATGCGCACGCTCGCTCTCATGACGATGGTACTCGGCTGGCTGGTCTACAGCGCGATGTCCGCATGGGCAGGCTGTCCGACATGCGCATCGATGAACGGGCCGGCGGCCCCCAGGTCCGCCACCATGGATCACGCGATGGCCGGGATGGACATGTCCGGAGCGACGGGCAAGGCGCAGGCGCTGAAAGATCCCTGCGCTGCCGGCAGGGCGGCGCAAATGCCACTTTGTGCGGCCTGTCTGTTGCTGCCGCCGGCGGCCATGACGGCCGCTGGTGTAAAGCCGGTTTTCGCCTATCCCGCGCCGGCGCTTGCCCGCGTCCTGGATGACGATCGCCCTGCTCCGCTGGCGCCCCCTCCCCGAATGTTCTGATCTCGGATTCTTTCATGCCGAACGGGCGGCAGGCGCCGCCCAAAAACCTATTGTCAGACAGAGGAAGGAACTCTCATGTCTCTGAAAATCATCGCCATCACCACAGTGCTCGCTGCCCTTGCTTCGCCCGCTCTTGCCGAAGACAAACCCATGGACATGAACAAGCCGATGACCGGCCACGACGCCTCCAGCCAGGCGTTCAAGAAGGCGAACGACAAGATGCACGAGGATATGATGATCAAGTACAGTGGCGACGCCGATACGGATTTCGTCCGCAGCATGATCCCCCACCATCAGGGAGCGATCGACATGGCCAAGATCGAGCTCCAGTACGGAAAGGACCCCGATCTGCGCAAACTCGCCGAAGCCGTCATCAAGGCACAGGAAGCCGAGATTACGGAGATGAATGCCTGGCTCAAAGCTCACGGCAAATAGCCGATCGTCTGAAAACGGGAACGCCGGATCTTTCCGGCGTCCCTGCGAAGTGCTGGACCGGATTTCGGCGATCAGTCCTTCGGCTCGAAATCGGCCGGGCGTCGGCCGGCTCCCTGCCTTGCCAGCATCCAGCCCGGATATTCAGGCGCCAGCGCGCTTACCTCGTCGAGCCTCTGCATATCGCCTTCCTCGAGCTTCAGCCTGACGGCGGCGAGGTTCTGGTCGAGCTGATCGACACGCTTGGCGCCGATGATGACAGAGGTGACGAAAGGCTTTGCGAGGATGTAGGCGAGTGCAACGGTCGCGACGCTGACGCCATGCTTTTCGGCAATCTCGCGCATGACGGCGACGCAGGCCCAGGCCCTGTCCTTGTCGACCGGCGGGAAGTCGAAATTGGCGCGGCGGCCCTCGCCGTTGCCGGGGGCGCCCGGACCATACTTGCCGGAGAGCAGGCCGCCGGCGAGCGGCGACCAGACCATCAGGCCGAGCTTTTCCTCCTGCATCATCGGCACGATATCCCGTTCGAGATCACGGCCGGCGATGGAATAATAGGCCTGCACCGTTTCGAACCGGGCAAAGCCGCGGCGTTCGGAGAGACCGAGCGCCTTGGAAATGCGCCAGGCCTGCCAGTTGGAGACGCCGATATAGCGCACAAGACCACGCGAAACGAGATCGTCGAAAGCGCGCAACGTCTCCTCGATCGGCGTCACCGTATCTGTCGCGTGGATCTGATAGAGGTCGATATGATCGGTCTGCAACCGCTTGAGGCTCGCCTCGACCGAATCCATGATATGGCCGCGCGAGGCGCCGCGGTCGTTCGGCTTGTCGCCCATGACGCCATAGACCTTGGTGGCGATGACGACGTCCTTGCGGGGGATGTCGAGGTTCTTCAGCGCTTGGCCGAGCAGCCTTTCGGACTCGCCTGATGAATAGACATCGGCCGTGTCGATGAAATTGACGCCTGCTACAAGCGAGCGCTCGACGATCCGGTCGGCGGCATTCTGGTCGACATCGGCGATAGCGCCCCACATGCTGCCTTCTTTGGCTTCGCCGAAGGTCATCGTGCCCAGGCAGATTTCCGAGACGAAAAGTCCCGTATTTCCGAGTTGATTGTAACGCATGGTCGAAAAAATCCTTTGTGTCTGCCGCAAGAGGGACTTGCGAACGGAAGAACTTCATCTTTTGATTATTGGCCTGCGCGCGACAGGCACAGCCGTGGCTGGCTGCTGGGTGAGGCCCATTCGATGTAGTGCGACGGCGGCGCTTTTCAACGCCAGGCCTTGTCGCATCGAAGGCTGACGCCCTTGTCTCGACTTAGCCCTTGTCTCGACACAGGCGGCCGATAGATTGCCGGCCATAGTTCAAGAGGTGCACATGTGACGACGCGAGCACTGACGACGATCGGCTTCGACGCCGACGACACGCTTTGGCAGAACGAACAATATTACCGACTGACGGAAGCTCATTTTACCGAGCTTCTTGCCGATTTCGCCGAAGGCCCGAAGATCTCCGAGCGGCTGCTGGAAGCCGAGAAACGCAATCTTCGCCACTACGGCTTCGGCATCAAGGGCTTCACGCTATCGATGATCGAGACGGCGATCGAGATCACCGAGGGCAAGGTGCCGGCGAGCGTCATCGCCAAGATCCTCGATACTGGCCGCGACCTGCTCAGCCATCCGGTCGAGACGATGCCGCATGCGCGCGACACGCTGGAGGCGCTCGCCGGCAAGTATCTGCTTGTCATGATCACCAAGGGCGATCTCTTCGACCAGGAGCGTAAGCTCGCCCAATCCGGGCTCGGCGACTTCTTCGATGCCGTCGAGATCGTGTCCGACAAGACTGCCGTCACCTATCGCCGCATCTTCTCCAAGGTTGGCGACGGGCCGGAGCGAGCGATGATGGTTGGCAATTCGCTGAAATCGGATATCGTGCCGGCGATCGCCGCCGGCAGCTACGGCGTCTTCGTGCCGCACGAACTCACCTGGGTGCTGGAACATGTGGACGAACCGACGGAAGCGCCGCGCTTCCGCAAGATCGGCCATCTCGGCGAATTGCGCGAACTGATTGACGGGCTCGCATAGCGCGGCCGCGCCTCACTTCGCCTTGGGAGGCGCCTTCGGAAACAGTGAGGGCGATTCCGGCTGAGCCGGCGGCTGCTGCGGGGCTGTGGTCAAGGGCTCGATCAGGATGCTGAAGGGGGCGCCGAGGCCGCGGCGCGGCGAGACCTTGGAGTAATAGGGCCGCAGCAGCCAGGTGGTATTTTCCTTCACCGTCGTCTGGTAGCTCATGCCGTCCTCATCGGTGCCGAAGAAAGCTTCGTCATCGGGTTTCGACAGGTCGAAGATCGCCAGGAAGGCGAACTTGCTCTTGGTGGAAAAATCGATCTTCACGTGCTGACCGGCGCGCACCGGCAGCGTGTAAACATGGCTATTGCCGAATTTCGTCCATCCCTTGAGTTGCATCGTGACGGCCGGAAACTGCAGCTTCTCCAGCTTCTCGCCGGGATCGAGCTGCGGCGTCTGCGCCGCGGCAAATGCCGGCAAGAAGAACAGGGCAAGGGTCAATATTTTCACGGACAGATCTTTCATGGTCGAACCAATACGGCGCGCATCGCCTCCACCTCGGGCCGGCAGAAACAACCCTCCAGATGATCGTTGACGAGGCCCATCGCCTGCATGAAGGCATAAATTGTGGTCGGGCCGACAAAGGTCCAGCCGCGTTTCTTCAGATCCTTCGAAATGACGACCGATGTCGGCGTCGTCGGATTGGCGACTATGTGGTCGCGATCGACCACAGCCGGCCTCTCGTTGTGGCCGGGTTCGTAGCGCCAGAAATAACCGGCGAGCGAGCCGAATTCGTCCCGAAGTTCGATGGCGCGCCTGGCATTGTTGATCGTGGAGACGATCTTGCCGCGATGACGGATAATGCCGGCATCGGCCAGGCAGCGGGCCACATCCTGCTCACCGAAGAGGGCAACCTTCTCGAAATCGAAACCGGCGAAGGCGGCGCGGAAATTCTCCCGCTTGCGCAGGATGGTCAGCCAGGAAAGGCCGGACTGGAATCCTTCGAGGCAAATCTTCTCGAACAGGCGGATATCGTCGGTGACCGGCCGGCCCCATTCCTCGTCGTGGTACTTGAGATAGTCCGGCAGGTTGGCGTGCCAGTGGCAGCGGCTCCTGCCGTCCTCGCCGATGATGATGCCATTCGTGCTCATGTCCGCTTCATTTTCGGGGATCCGCTTCGCTGTCCAGTCATGATTCCGGCTTTACCATTTGCAAACCGTCTTTCCAAACCGATCGGTAACCCTGACGAAAAGTTTATTCGGCCCGTCGGTTTTTCACGGATCGATATTTACCATTCGCTGGCGGATGGGGTGGCAGCGTCTGTGCGAGCGGATCCGTCCCGCCAGTCCATTTTCGGTCATTTGTAGAGAGTTCGTCCGATGATGAAACACCTTTTTCTAGCCGCAGCCTTCTGCGGCATCTTCTCCACGGCCGCCGTTGCGGACGACCGCTACGCCACCCGTCCGCCAGTCATCCTCAGCCCCGATCTGACCGCACCGTGGATCAATCAGCTCGGCGGCAAGGTCCGGCCTGTCGTCTATCAGCGCCCGGTGGTGCAGCCGCAGCAGCGTGGTCTTTTCCAGCGCCGCATCATGCGTCAGGCGCCGCAGCCGGCCCCTCAGACCGTTTCGGCGATCAATCCCGGCATACCGGCGATCCGCCATCCGATCGAGCCGCAATATCTGCCGCAGATGGTCGATTACGACACCACGGAAAAGCCCGGGACCATCGTCATCGACACCAACAACCGCTTTCTCTATCTGGTCATGGACGGCGGCAGGGCGCGGCGCTACGGTGTCGGCGTCGGCAAGCCGGGCTTCGAATGGGCGGGCGTCCATAAGATCACCCGCAAGACGGAATGGCCGGACTGGACGCCGCCTTCCGAGATGATCAGCCGCGAGGCCGCCAAGGGTCATTATCTGCCGGCGCGCATGGACGGCGGCCCGGAAAACCCGCTCGGCGCGCGCGCCATGTATCTCGGCTCGACGCTTTACCGCATCCATGGCACCAACGCGCCCTGGTCGATCGGCAGCGCCGTTTCTTCCGGCTGCATCCGCCTGCGCAACGAGGACGTCGTCGATCTCTACGACCGCGTCAACGTCGGAACCCGCGTTATCGTCATGTAACGGCACACGCAAAAGCTGGAGCACCAGCAAGAGTGTTCAGCAGTTTTGCGTTGGGAATCGAGTAAAAACAATGAGATGGAGCATATTCGTGTTTCGGAGAAATACGGAAATGCTCTATGACGCCCCTAAGACAGGCGGCTTCACTCGTCAAAATTGCTTTATCCGGCCATGTCGATCTTGAATCGGGCAGAAGATCATGTAGCTTCGGGCGGACTTGCTTGAGGGGAATCGACTATGATCAAAGTGATGCCGGGACTGGCCGCGGCCGGACTTGTCCTGTCCTTGATTTCTACATCAGCCTTCGCCGCGCCAGTCGGCTCGGCTTCCGACAATGCACGGCAGCCGGCGCAGATCGTGCGCGTGGCGCAGATGCCGAAGTACGTAAAGCCGCAGTTCAAGCGCAAGAAAGTGCGCCTGGTGACCACGGAAGCGGCTGGCACCGTCATCATCGATACCAACAACAAATATCTCTACCTGGTCGAAGGCAACAACCGCGCCACCCGCTACGGCATCGGCGTCGGCCGCGACGGCTTCGGCTGGTCGGGTATCGTTAAGATCGGCCGCAAGGCCGAATGGCCGGCCTGGACGCCGCCGGCCGAAATGCGCCGCCGCGAAGCCGCCAAGGGCCACATCATCCCCGCCTACCAGGAAGGCGGCGAGGACAATCCGCTCGGCGCCCGCGCCATGTATCTCTATCAGGGCGGCCGCGACACCATCTTCCGCATCCACGGCACCAACCAGCCCTGGACGATCGGCCTCAACATGTCTTCCGGCTGCATCCGCATGATGAACGAGGACGTGATGCATCTTTATGATCGCGCCCCGGTCGGCACCAAGGTGATCGTCATCGGTCCCGGCAACAAGCAGGGCAACGTGGCGTTCGAAGACAGAGGCATCGACGTGTTGCGCACGATGTTCGGCGGCTGAGCAACACTTTAGAAAAAAACGAAGGCGCCATTGGAGGCGCCCTTTGTTTTGCTTAGACATTGCGGCGGAAAACTGCCAAAGCTGCCTCAGAGTCGACATATTGCAATTTGGGGTTATTCAATGACGTCTGCGCTGCGCTCCTCCGCCTCCCTGTTTGCGGGCATCGCGCTTTTCACCATCTGTTCAGCAGCCTCGGCTTCAGCGGAAGATCTGGAATTCTCCATCTATGGCGGCTACCAGACCGCGCCGCACAGTGGTGTCGACGTCTCCGACGGCACGCATTTCACGGCCGGCTGGGAAGGCAAATCCTTCGGCAGCCCGCCCTATTACGGCGGCCGCGTCACCTGGTGGCTCGAGAATTTCAACAAGCCGAACTGGGGTATCTCGCTCGATTATACCCATGACAAGGTCTATGCCGATGACGACACGCTCGCCAAGGCCGGCTGGTCGCATTTCGAATTCACCGACGGCCTGAACCTGCTCACCGTGAACGGTCTCTATCGCTTCCAGGATCCGACTCGCCGCTGGACGCCCTATCTCGGCGCCGGCATCGGCGTCAACATTCCGCATGTCGAAGTGATTCGCCCCGAGGGCAAGACCTGGGCTTATGAATTCGGCGGCGTGACGCTGCAGGCTCAGGCCGGCGTCGACTTCAAGGTGACCGACCGCTGGTCGACCTTCGTCGAATACAAGGGCACCTATTCGCGCGTCGACGTTCCGATCGACAGCGGCGACCGGCTGAAGACCAACATCTTCACCAACGCCGTCAATGTCGGCGTATCGTTCCACTGGTAATGAATTGAAATTCAGCTGCGGCGCTATTTCGTGCCGCAGCTGACCTTGCCCTCGGCGGCGTAAGGTTTGCCGCCGCCCTCGATCGTCAGGGAATAGGTGCCGCTGAAATTCGCCGCCGGCTTGCCACGCGCGCCGGCGACCACCACCAGATCCAGCGTTGCGCCGCCGGTATCGTCACCGCCGCCGTCGAAGACTTCCAGGAGCAGTTCGCCATCGCGCGACCAGTGATTGCTTAGATGCTGTGATTCGAACACACGTTTTGCAAAGGCCGCTTGTGCGGGATCCTTGACAATAAGCGCGCCGCGGAAATGGTTGAGCCTGTGGCCGGCATCGCTTGCGAAACCGCTTTCGAGGGTGAACCGCGCCTGCGCGTCATCGGCGGAACAAAATAGGCGGCTGTCGGCACGGGCCGCGCCTGCCGCACCGAGCAGTCCCGCAAGTACAATCATTCCCCGCCACATCGCCCAACCTCCCGGGAGCGGCCCGAATGGGCCCGCATTCCCTTCAGCCTAACGACAAACCGGTTAATTTTTCCGGCATAGCGCCGCCATAGGCCCAATCGAGAAGTTCGACCGTATGCAGGATCGGGATCTCGGTTCCGGTGGCGATCTGGGTGATGCAGCCGATATTGCCGGTGGCGATGATATCGGCCTTGGTGGCTTCGATGTTTTTGACCTTACGGGCCTTCAGCGCCGCCGAAATCTCCGGCTGCAGGATGTTGTAGGTGCCGGCCGAGCCGCAGCAGAGATGGCCTTCGGCCGGATCGCGCACGGTGAAGCCCGCCGCCTTCAGCAGTTGCTTCGGCTGAAGGGTGATGCGCTGGCCGTGCTGCATCGAACAGGCGGAATGATAGGCGACCGTGATGCCCCTCGGCATATGGGCCGGCAGGTCGAGGGTCGCCAGATATTCGCTAATGTCCTTTGCCAGCGCCGAAATCCTGGCCGCCTTTGCTGCATAGGCGGGGTCGAGGCGCAGCATGTGACCGTAGTCCTTGATCGTCGTGCCGCAGCCCGAAGCGGTGATGATGATCGCATCGAGGCCATGACTCTCGATCTCGCGCGTCCAGATATCGACGTTGGTGCGGGCGCTTGCGAGCGCCTGCTCGGCCCGGCCCATATGGTGGACCAGCGAACCGCAGCAAACCTCGCCTTCCGGCGCCACGACCTCGACGCCGAACCGCGTCAGCAGCCCGATCGCCGCCGCGTTGATGCCGGGATCGAGCACCGGCTGGGCGCAGCCGGACAGGATCGCCACCCGGCCGCGCCGCTCCGCCCCGGGCCGATATGTGCCGGGTTTTGAAAAGTCTGAAGGCGCGCGAACGCGGTGCGGTGCAAGCGCCAGCATGGCGGCAAAGGGTTTCAGCGCTGCCCCCCGCATCAGTGCGGCAAAGGGGCGGCCGAGACGGGCGAGATGGAGCGCCAGCCGGAACCGGCCGGGAAAGGGCAGCACGGCCGCGAGAATGGCGCGCGTCAGCCGGTTCATGAACGGCCGTCTGTAAGTCTTTTCGATATGGGCGCGGGCATGATCGACCAGATGCATATAGTCGACGCCCGAGGGACAGGTGGTGACGCAGGCAAGGCAGGAGAGACAGCGGTCGATATGGGTGACGACCTCGGCATCGGCGGGCCGGCCGTGTTCCAGCATGTCCTTGATGAGATAGATGCGGCCGCGCGGGCTATCGAGCTCGTTGCCGAGCGTCACATAGGTGGGACAGGTGGCGGTGCAGAAACCGCAATGAACGCATTTGCGCAGGATCTGCTCCGATTCGGCGACATGGGGATCGGCGAGCTGGGCCGGGGTGAAATTGGTTTGCATCTAGCGGGTCCTCCGCTTAGGGGGCGCTGTGCCTGGGGCGGCCCCCTCTGTCCTGCCGGACATCTCCCCTACAAGGGGGGAGATCGGCAAGACGATCGGCCATCGGTCCCTCTCTGCCGTGTTCGACCGGCAGTGCCCCCGTTGTTTGGGGAAGCCGTCGCCCCGATCCGATCTCGCCCCTTGTGGGGGAGATGTCCGGCAGGACAGAGGGGGGTGACCCGCGCACAGACTCATCTTCTCACCCCATCTTCCCCGGATTAAAAATCCCAGCCGGATCGAACTTTTCCCTCACCCGCCGCGACAGCATCGCCACCGCCTCCGGCTCCGGATGAAACGCCGCCGTTGCCGCCCTCGCTGCCTCCGATGCACGGATCAGTGTCGCATGGCCGCCGCCGAGCGCCTTGATGAAGCGGCGGACCAGATCTGCTTCAGGATCCGCCTCCATCCTCATCCAGACGAGACCGCCCTGCCAGTCGTAGAAGGCGTCGACGCCGGCTTCGAGGCGGAGTGCCGAGACCAGTTGATGGCCGGTTCCCGGCGCAACCGAAACGCGCCAGACCGGCCGCGTCGTGCCGTCGGCATAGGGTAATACATCACGGATTTCTCGCCAGAGTCTGCGGCTTTCCGGCTCATTCAGCCGCGTCACCGTGGCAAAGGCCGACATCGCGGCCGCAAGCTTCTCGATGCGCACGTCGACCGAACCGGGCAAGCCTTCGACGCGCAGAACCGTCGCCTCGCCCTCGGGCAATTTGCCGGCAAGGAATTTCCAGGTCACCGTCAGCGGCAGATGGGCAGCACCGGAGATCTCGACCGGCAGCGCCATCGCCGCCGCCATGCCATTGGCCGCTTCGGCATCGTTGAGGCCGGAGAGCACCAGCGTCTGTTCCGTCTTCGGGCGCGGCGGCACGCGGAAGGTCAGTTCGGTGATGAAACCCAGCGTGCCGTGCGAGCCGGCGATCAGCTTGACGAGATCGAGGCCGGTCACATTCTTCATCACCCGGCCGCCGGCCTTGATGATCTCGCCCCTGCCGTTGACGAAGCGCACGCCGAGCAGGCTGTCGCGGGCAGCCCCCGCAATGAGGCGGCGCGGGCCGGAGACATTGGCGGCAAAGACGCCGCCGATCGTCGGCTCGCCCGATCTGCGCATGATTGGCCGATGATCCATTGGCTCGAAGGCAAGCATCTGGCCGCCTTCGGACAGTGCCGCCTCGACCTCGGCAAGCGGCGTACCCGAGCGGACCGTCATGACCATCTCGCCGGGATTGTAGGCGATGATGCCGGAAAGCCTGGTCGATCGCAGGCGGTCTTCCGATGCAACGGCGTTGCCGAAACCCGAGCGCGTATCACCGCCACAGATAGCGAGCGGCCGGTTCGTCTCCGCATGTGTGAGGACGATCGCCGCCGCCTGTTCCTCGCTTGTGGGCATCAGATCGATCATTGGGCCGGGCGCCCTTCGAGCGGGAAGACCTTCGATGGGTTGAGGAGCCAGCCCGGATCGAAGGCGGCGCGCACCGCCATCTGCTGGGCGAGATCGGCCTCCGAATACTGATGGCGCATAAGGTCGCGCTTTTCGATGCCGACGCCATGCTCGCCGGTGAGGCAGCCGCCGGCGTCGACGCAGAGCTTGAGGATATCGTTGCCGGCGGCTTCGGCGCGGGCGGCATCCTCGGGGTCGTTGGCATTGAAGAGGATCAGCGGATGCATGTTGCCGTCGCCGGCATGAAAGACGTTGGCAACCCGCAGGCCGTAATGATCGACGATCTCCGTGGTCTTCTTCAGCACATGGGAAAGCTGGCTGAGCGGCACGGTGCCGTCCATGCAGATATAGTCGGCGATGCGGCCGGTGGCGCCGAAGGCGGATTTGCGCCCTTTCCAGATCAGCGCGGCCTCGGTGGCCGACTGACATTCGCGTACGGTCTTCACAGCATGGCGGCGGGCGATCTCGACGATATCCTTCAGGGTGGCGTCCATTTCGGCTTCCGAACCCTCGACCTCGACGATCAGCAGCGCCCCGACATCGAGGGGATAGCCGGCATGGGCGAAGGCCTCGCAGATCTCGATTGCCGGCTTGTCCATGAATTCGATGGCAACCGGGATTATGCCGGCGGCGATGATATCGGCAACGCAGGCGCCGGCCTCTTCCGAGCTTTCGAAGCCGAAGAGCACGGGACGGGCACCTTCCGGCTTGGCGATCAGCCGCACCGTTGCCTCGGTGACTATGCCGAGCTGGCCTTCGTGGCCGCAGACGAGGCCGAGCAGGTCGTAACCGGCCGCGTCCAGCGCCTTGCCGCCGAGCTCGATCACCGTGCCGTCGACCAGCACCATTCTGACGCCGAGCAGATTGTTGGTGGTAACGCCATATTTCAGGCAATGGGCGCCGCCGGAATTCATGCCGATATTGCCGCCGATCGTGCAGGCGAGCTGCGAACTCGGATCAGGCGCGTAGAAGAAGCCGTCGGCTGAGACGGATTCGGAAATGTTGAGATTGGTGACACCCGCCTGAACGACGGCGACACGGTTCGGCAGATCGATTTCGAGAATGCTGTTCATCTTCGACAGGCCGAGCACGACGGCATCCTCCTGCGGAATGGCGCCGCCGGAAAGCGAAGTGCCGGCGCCGCGCGGCACGACGGGAATGCCGTAGCGGTGGCAATAGCGCATGACGGCCGCGACCTCGGCCGTGGTGCGCGGCAGGGCGACGGCGAGCGGCAGTCGGCGATAGGACACGAAGGCGTCGGTTTCGAACGGCACCAGCTCGCGCGCCTCATGAACCAGGCATTCCGGCGGCAGAAGATCGGCGAGATCGGCAACGATCCGGGCGCGGCGCGCCAGCACATCGGCGCGCGGGGCGAGAAACGGAATGGCGTCGGACATGGTGTCCTCCCTGATCCTGACGACCGGAAATCACAGCTGAAAGATGACAGCGGGACGGGCCGCCAGCCTCTGCCTCCGGTGAACCGGCTTAGCACTTTCCCGAAAGTGGCGCAAATGCTAAGCACTTATGTCAAAAGGGAAAAAGTCTGAAAACCTTATGACCAATCTGGGTGATCTCGAAATCTTCGCCAAGGTCGTTTCGACTGGCAGCATGTCGCTCGCCGGGCGGGCCCTCGGCTTTTCGCCCGCGGTCGTCTCCAAGCGGATCAAACGGCTGGAGGACCGGCTCGGCACCCGGCTTCTGCAGCGCACGACGCGGCAGATCTCGCTGACGGAAGCCGGACAGGGTTTTTACGACCGTGTCCTCGGTATTCTCGCCGGGTTGGAGGAGGCTGAATTTTACATTTCCGGCCGCTCGGCGCAGATGCACGGCACGCTGAAGATCTCGGCGCCGACCTCCTTCGGCCGCATGCATATCGCGCCGCATTTGAAGGCGTTCATGCAGGCGCACCCGGAGCTTGCCATTAACCTGGTGCTGACCGACGAATTCAGCGACATCATCGGCGGCGGCTTCGATCTGGCGATCCGCATCGCCGAGTTGACGGATTCGAGCCTCGTTGCCCGGCGGCTGGCGCCGGTGCGACGGGTGCTCTGTGCCTCGTCGGACTATCTCGCTGCGCATGGCAAACCGGGGGACATCGAGGATCTGAAACACCACCGATGCCTTCCGGCGCACAACAACGACACGTGGCGGCTGATCGGGCCGGAGGGTGCGCTCAGCCTGCGGCCGGAGGGCATGCTGATCACCAATTCCAGCGAAGTGATCCGCGAAGCGGTGATCGCAGGCCTTGGAATTGCCCTGCGCTCGACCTGGGATATCGGCAAGGAACTTAAGTCCGGCCGACTGGTGCAGGTGCTGCCGGCCTATGAGGGCTCACAGAATGTTGGCCTGTCGGCCGTCTATCCCAGCCGCCAGTTCCTGCCGGCCAAGGTGCGGCTGTTCATCGACTATCTGGCCGAGCTTTATGGTCCCGTCCCTTATTGGGAGCTCTGACGCAGATCCGCTGCCTCGGCTTAAAAGCGCGCCGCGATCTTCTAGATCCGCTCGGCCCACGCTTTCAGTCTTGATTTCCCGACATGCTCTAACGCCAGAGATCGAGATAGGCGCTCGCCACCATCGCATCGATATCGGAGGGCACCGGCACCACGCAGGCTTCGGCACCGGCCTCGCCTTTCGCGATGCGCTCCAGGCAGCGGGCCTGAAGCGTGAAGCCGAGGTCCATCGACTCGGCGGAATTGCCGAGCGGCCGGGGACCGGCCAGGTTGGCCATATGGCCACGGCCAAGCACGTGGAACGAACGGCCATCCTTCAGATGGAAGGTCTCGATATGCTCGGCCTCATATCGGTCGATACCGGCGACATCGGGATGGCGCCGAAAGGCTTCGACATCGATCTCCAGCGGAAAATGGCCGCCATTCATCAGGATCGCGCCATCCTTGAGAAGCGGCAGATCGGCCGCCGTCACAATAGCGGGAAAACCGGTGACGGTGATGAGGATATCGGCCGAGCGGATCGCGGCGTCGCGCAAGGGCGTCACGAAACCGTCGAGATGGGCTTCGAGCGTCGTCACCGGATCGATGTCGACAACGCTGACGGTGGAAAAAGCATTGCGAAAACAGGCGGCCGTGCCCTTGCCACAGGCGCCATAGCCGAAAACCGTCACCCGTTTGCCATTGGTGGAGCGATTGGTGAAGCGAAGATAGCTCTCGAACAGGCTCTGACCGACCGCATGCCGGTTCTCGGCAAACTGCTTGATCGGGCTGTCGTTGATGACGAGGATCGGCATGTTCAGGCGTGCGCGCATCGGCAACAGCCGCGTGCGGCCGGACGTCGTCTCCTCGGTGCCGCCGAGAAGATTGGCGAAAGGCTTTTCCACGGCGATGGCGAAAAGATCGCCGCCATTATCGAGCAGCAGATCCGGCCTTTCGGCGATCACAGCTTCCAGGCTCTGGTGATGGGCCGCGGCATCGGTCGTCAGGGTCGCAAAGACGGTGATGCCCTGTGCGCGCAGGAACTCGACCGTCGAGGGCTGGGTGCTGTTGAGATTGCCGGTGCAAACGAGGCGCGCTCCGCCGGCACGAAGGGTCATGAGAAGCGCCACCGTCTTCGGCTCCAGATGGATGCCGGTGCCGATCGACAGGCCATCGAAAGGGCGCGTGCGCTCGAATTCCGCCGCTGTTGCCTTGAGCAGCCGACAGCCGCTGCCGATCCAGTCGATGCGGGTTGCGGTGCTTTCCATCTTCTCTTCCTTTTTCCGTTTCCGCTCCTGTATTAGCGCAGCGGCAGTAAGGCGGACATGGACGTAATTCTGGCGCTGGAGCAGAAAAACTGCCCTTTCAGGCCGGTGTTCCGCAGCGAAGCAGCCAGGCGGACAAGGCCGCTAAGGCCGGCCGCCTGGCATCCGGCGTGCGGCAGCAGAGACTGTAACCCGACGGCCGGGAAATGAAGCCGAAGGGCGCGGCCAGTTGCCCACGTGCGAGGTCGTCCTCTATCGAGGCGCGCGGCGCAAGCGCGATGCCGAGCCCGGAGCGGGCAGCGGCGAGCGCCAGCAGCAGATCCTCGAATTCCTGCCGGCGGGAAAAGCTGACCGGCGGCGTGCCGCTTTCGGCGAACCAGTCGTCCCATAACCGCGGAACGCTGCGGCTGATGAGTTGCGTCAGAGCGCCCATCGCGCCGAGTCCTGCGGACAATGTCGCGGCAAGCGCCGGGATGGCGACGGGACCGAATTCGTCCTCCATGAAGCGCAGCGCGACAATTCCTGCAGCCGGCCGGTATTCGCCGCCCATGATCACCGCATCCAGTTCCGGGTGCATCTGCAGCGGCTCGGCCACGGCCATCGGCACGATGTCAATCAGAGTATCGCCGAGGCTTGCCTGCATATCCGCAACGCGCGGCATCAGCCACCAGACCGCGAAGGCGGAAGGCACGCCGAGGCGAATACGGCCAGGTGCGGCACCCTCGAAATCCAAAGCGGCCCGCTGCAGAATATCGAAAGCCGCGCTCGCAGCCTCGGCGAACGCGCTCGCCTCTGGTGTCGGGACCAGCCTGCGGCCGTCGCGCGTGAAAAGCTTCCGGCCGAAGTGATTCTCCAGCGTGGCAATCTGCTGGCGCACGGCGCCGCGCACCACGTTCAGCTCCTCGGAAGCCTTCAGAATGCTGCCATGGCGGCAGACGGACACGAAGGCGCGGACGGCATTGAGAGGCGGGAGACGCATAATTACCACACTGGCAAAATGATAGGGGAACAATTCGTCCCGGCATTGATTAGGGGTCCGGACCGACTCATACTGTACACCTGTGCAATATGACGCATTCGAGACAGGTCGCGACGGATTTCTGAGCCTGCCCCAGCTCGATTTCCCCTACAAACGGCGGCTAATCATGTTTTGGATCGCCCGCGGCTTTGGATTGCGTCAGGGTTCCGTGATACACGTATATGAGTGATTCCTAACAACCATGCAAAGGTGACCCGACAATTGACTCTTCTCGCCCGATTGGCATCCGATGTGCAACTGATGTTCCGGCGCCCGCCGCGACAGCAATATGGTGCCATCTGTTACCGGATGAAGAAGAAAAGCGCTGAGGTCGAAGTTCTGCTGATGACGAGCCGCGACACCGGCCGCTGGGTCATTCCCAAGGGCTGGCCGATGAACGGAAAGTGCGCCCATGAGGTCGCGGCGCAGGAAGCCCTGGAAGAAGCTGGCGTACGCGGCGCGGCCGAGGCGGAAACGCTCGGTTCCTACACCTATCAGAAGGTGCTGCGTGACGGGGTGCAGGTCGTCTGCAAGGTGCAGGTCTATCCGCTTGAGGTTACCGACTTGGCGAAGAACTTCAAGGAAAAGGGCGAGCGCACCATCGAATGGGTCTCATGCGACGAGGCGGCCAGCCGCGTCCGCGAACCAGAACTTCGCAATCTCTTCCTCGCCTTCAAGCGAAAGATGACCGACAGACTCTCGGCCAAGGCGACGAAACAAATTCCGGCGGAATGAATCCTGCCATCTTGCACTGCTAGGAAAGCAGCGTAGAAGCAGATTTCATCCTTCAGGAAAAAGAATGCCGCCCCGTCCCGCAGTTCTGACGAAACGCACGCTCGACAAGGACCTCGATAAGATTACCTATGTCGAGGACGCGGCGAAGCATGTTGCGCGGCGGCTGGTGGCGCCTGGGCTCGGGCTGATTTTCGTCGGCATCGTCATGCTCTTTGCAGGCGTCTACGTCTTCGACCGCCCGGGCGCCGTGCTCGTCGTGGCGGCAGCGGCCCTTGCCGGCTACATGGCGATGAATATCGGCGCCAATGACGTGACCAACAATGTCGGTGCGGCCGTAGGCGCACGCGCCATGACGATGGGCCAGGCCCTTGTCATCGCTGCGATCTTCGAGGTCTTGGGCGCTACGATCGCGGGCGGCGAAGTGGTCAAGACGATTTCCTCCGACATCGTCGATGCCGGCCAGGTGTCGCCGGCGGTGCTCGGCTGGATCATGATGGCGGCGCTGACCGCAGCAGCCCTTTGGATCAACCTTGCAACCTGGATGAATGCGCCGGTTTCCACCACGCATGCGATCGTCGGCGCAGTGATCGGCGCCGGCATCTCAGCTGTGGGGCCGGAGCCGGTGAATTGGCGGGTGATGTTTGAGATCACCTCAAGCTGGATCACCTCGCCGCTGCTCAGCGGACTGATCGCGGCCGGTCTGCTCTATCTCGTCAAGACCCTCATCATCTATCGCGACGACAAAATCGCAGCGGCGCGGCGCTGGGTGCCGGTGTTGGTCGCGACGATGGCCGGCGGCTTCATGGCCTATATGCTGCTGCAGCTGTCGCCAATCGGCAGATTTCCGCCCTTCACCGTCATTCTGATCGGAATCGGCATCGGGTTGGTGAGCTGGCTTGCCGTTCGGCCGCTCGTCCTCGCCCAGGCGCGGGATCTCGAAAACCGCAACAGCTCACTGCGGGTGCTGTTCCGGCTGCCGCTGATCGGCTCGGCGGCGCTGCTGTCCTTCGCGCATGGCGCAAACGACGTTTCGAACGCAGTCGGGCCGCTTTCGGCGATCGTCCATTCGGTGGGTATCGGCGGCGACGGCGTCGGCCATCCGCCCCTCTGGGTAATGCTGATCGGCGCCTTCGGCATCTCCGTCGGCCTGCTGCTCTTCGGGCCGCGCCTCATCCGCCTCGTCGGCGAAGAGATCACCAAGCTCAACCCGATGCGCGCCTATTGCGTCGCGCTGTCGACCGCTTTCACCGTCATAGTCGCCTCCTGGCTCGGCCTGCCGGTCAGCACCACGCATATTGCCGTCGGCGCCGTCTTCGGCGTCGGCTTCTTCCGCGAATGGTACACCCGCCGTTCCAAGCGCCGCATCGCCTATATCAGGCGCAAGGCCGAGAGCTGGGAACTGGATGAACCGGAGGAGCCGAACATTCATGAAAGGCGGCGGCGCTACCTCGTGCGCCGCTCACATTTCATGACGATCATCGCGGCCTGGATCATCACCGTCCCGGTTTCGGCGACGCTTGCAGCGATGATTTATTGGGTTATGTTCGCGCTCTTCATCTGAGGCTCCAGGTTTTTCGAATGCGCGCCAATTTCCGCATGCAACGGCTTTTCGTCGACGCGCCCCTTTCCAGCGGCGCCGTCGTGGAGGCGAATGCCGATCAGTTCAACTATCTCGCCAATGTGCTGAGAATGGAGAACGCTGCGGAGATCCTGCTCTTCAACGGCCGGGACGGCGAGTGGAAGGCCTCCCTCTCCTTCCCCACGCGCAAACGCATCCAGCTGACGGCGATCGAGCAGACGCGGCCACAGCCGGCGCCTTGCGACCTGCATTATCTCTTCGCGCCGCTCAAAGTCGGCCGCATGGATTATCTCGTGCAGAAGGCTGTCGAAATGGGCGCCGGCTTACTGCAGCCCGTCATGACCCAGCACGTGCAGGGCAAAATCACCAATCTCGACAAACTGCGTGCCAATGTTGTCGAGGCAGCCGAGCAATGCGGCATTCTCGGCATTCCCGATGTGGCCGAGCCGGCGAAGCTTTCCGACCTGCTCGACCGCTGGCCGAAAGAACGGCGCATCATCTATTGCGACGAGGGCGATGCCGGGCAAAACCCGCTGCCGGTGCTGGCAGCCATCCAGGAAAGGCATCTCGCTCTGCTCGTCGGGCCGGAAGGCGGCTTTTCGGAAGAAGAGCGGGCGCGGCTTCGAAGCCTCGATTTCGTCACCGCCATTCCGCTCGGGCCGCGCATCCTCAGGGCAGATACGGCGGCCGTTGCGGCGCTGGCGGTGGTCCAGGCGGCGATCGGCGACTGGACGTGACCGGGAAAACGGTTGACGCGGAAATCACTGCTGTTTTTTTGATGCGTCGTTGAAAGAATTTCACTTGCAACAAACGTGGCTTGGGTCCTAATCACCTTCCAACTGCCCGCCCCCTGGGCGCCTTCTTGAATACAGGTACCCCGCATGGCCCGCGACACTACCGACCAGACGCCGCTCTCTTCGGTTCAGGATCTGACCGACTACATCGCCGCGGGCAACAAGCCGCGGGAGCGCTTCCGGATCGGCACCGAACATGAGAAGTTCGCCTTCTTCCGCGCCGACAACAGCCCGGTTCCCTATTTTGGCGATGCGAGCATTTCTGCCCTGCTCACCGGCCTGCAGAAAAAGAGCGGCTGGGAGCCGATCGTGGACGGCGGCAACATCATCGGCCTTGCCGAACAGAACGGCATGGGCGCGATCTCGATCGAACCCGGCGGCCAGTTCGAACTCTCCGGCGCGCCGCTGGAAACGATCCACCAGACCTGCAAGGAATCGAACCAGCACCTGGCGACGCTGCGCGAGATCGCCGAGCCGATGGGCATACGCTTCCTCGGCATCGGCGGCAGTCCGAAATGGACCTATGCCGAGACTCCGCAGATGCCGAAATCGCGCTACGAGATCATGACCCGCTATATGCCGAAGGTCGGCACCAAGGGTCTCGACATGATGTATCGCACCTGCACGATCCAGGTGAATCTCGATTTCTCCTCGGAAGACGACATGCGCAAGAAGATGCGTGTCTCGATGAAGCTGCAATCGCTGGCGACTGCGCTGTTTGCCTCCTCGCCCTTCACCGAAGGCAAGCCGAACGGTTTGCTTTCCTGGCGTGGCGATATCTGGCGCGATGTCGACAACCGACGCGCCGGCCTGCTCGACTTCACCTTCCGCGACGACTTCGGTTTCCGCGACTACGCCGAATGGGCGCTCGACGTACCGATGTATTTCATCGTCCGCAACGGGCGCTATCACGACTGCACGCACGTCACCTTCCGCCAGTTCATGAACGGCGCCTTGAAGGGCGAGGTCGCCGATCCGGAGCCGACGATGGGCGACTGGACGAACCATCTTTCGACGCTCTTCCCCGACGTGCGGCTGAAGCGTTTTCTCGAAATGCGCGGTGCGGACGGCGGCCCGTGGCGGCGCATCTGTGCACTGCCGGCCTTCTGGGTCGGCCTGCTCTATGAAGATGCAGCCCTCGAGGCAGCCGACCAGCTGACCAAGGATTGGAGCTTTGCCGAGGTCAGCGCCCTGCGCAACGCCGTTCCGGCCGAAGGGCTGCAGGCTGAATTTCGCGGGCACTCGCTTCTCGAGACGGCACGCGAGGTGTTGGGCATATCGAGGGCCGGCCTCAAAGCCCGCGGCAAGCTCAACGGCGAAGGGCAGGACGAGAGCATCTTCCTGGCGCCGCTCGACGAAGTGCTCGCCAAGAAGGCGACGCTCGCCGAGGATCTGCTGTCGCTCTATCACGGCCGCTGGCAGCTTTCCGTCGAGCCGGTCTTCGAGGACTACCAGTATTAGGTTTGCCGCACCGGCACTCTCCAGCTTGGATACCTCGCTCCGCGCCTTTGCCGGAACGGCTTTAAGTTCTTATGGCAAAAAGCCGTTTGCACATTACCTTTTCCGGATATAGTGGCGTTACACGCGTCACGACTCGGGGAAAGGGACCTCCATGCTGCCACTCTTCGACATGATGATGCAGGCGCAGAACGGCGCAGCGATGGAAGCGGTCGCCCGTCAATTCAACTTGGCTCAGGAGCAGGCAACGAAGGCCATGGCCGCGCTGATGCCGGCCTTTTCCGCCGGCCTGAAGCGCAGCACCAGCAATCCTTACGATTTCGTCGGATTGATGCAGGCCGTCGCCTCCGGCAATTACGCACGTTATTTCGAAGATATGAGCCGGGCTTTCACGCCTGAGGGCATTTCCGACGGCAACAATATCCTCGCCCAGCTCTTCGGCTCCAAAGAGGTTTCGCGGGCGATCGCAGCCCAGGCCGCCCAGATGACCGGGATCGGGCAGGAAATCTACAAACAGATGCTGCCGGTGCTGGCAGATACGCTGATGGGCGGGCTCTTCAAGCAAACGACCGGTCAGATGGCCGTGCCCGTCAATCCCTTCGTCAACACGGCGATGGGCGAGACCATCCAGAAATGGCTGGAAAGCACGGGCTTCGCACCGAAGCCAAAGACTGCTCCTGAAGCCAGCATCTTCGACAACCCGTTCACGCAAGCGATGCAGACGATGTTTTCGGCACCGAAGCCCGAACCGGCGCCTCAACCCAACCCCTTCCTCGACAATCCCTTCGCCAAGGCTTTCCAGGAGATGATGGCCGGCCTCAGCCAGCAGCCGGCGGCCCAAAAGCCGGCAGCGAAGACGCAGGCAGCGCCGAAGGAAGAGCAAAAACTCAATGCCGAGAGCTATGCCGAAATGCTGAACGCCATGTTCGACAGCGGGCTGGAGGTGCAGAAGAGCTATCAGAGGAATCTGGAGGCGATCTTCGAAACCTACCGGCCGAAGCCTTCGTCAGAGACCTAACGCGCGTCGCGTCCAGGCGACATCCGGCACGCATAAAAAGACCCGGCGATGGCTGGGAAAGCCGATCACCGGGTCAAGCGGCAGGGCTATTGGCTATCACCCTGCGGGGAAACTCGCGCTCCTACTCGTCGGAGGAGCGGAAGAACTGCAGGCGCCAACGATTACGCGCCGAGCGCGTCAGATGTTCCGACGGGTCCTCAAAAAAAGTCGAGGCCAGGAACGCCGAGGTCAGGTCGGCCCGGGTGAGGCCGATGTCCCTCAGCTGCGCGTCGTTCAGATCGTGCAGCGCGTTGATCTCCATGCGATTGCGGAACACGCGAAAGAGGAAGGTCAACGGCGCAAGGCTTGCCGCCAGACGCTGGTAAAACGTCGGGGTAAGCTTACCGCAGTCGAGTTCTAGTGTCCGGTCTGTCGTGTGCATCGAACTCTCCTTTCTTTCGGGGCACGCAACAACCCACCCCTGCCGCGAGGTCGTGCGGAAGGGAGCAGGCTGGATTCGGCTCGGACAGGCAGGGTGTCTGTCCTTCACTTTGCTTGATTTGCATCTCGAAGATGCCAAAGACCTATTGATCAGTCCAACGAATGTTTCTAATGATTATCATCAGCTATCTTTATAGGTGAACCCATGTCCGCGCCCCTTGATCTCGACCAGTTGCAGACTTTCATCGCCATCGTCGATTCCGGCAGCTTCACCAAGGCCGCCGACAGGGTCTACAAGACCCAATCCGCCGTCTCCATGCAGATGCGCCGTCTCGAAGAGCGCATCGGCAAGCAGCTGTTCATCAAGGACGGCCGCGGTAACCGGCTGACGGTCGAGGGGGAAAAACTGCTCAATTACGCCCGCCGCATCATCCGCCTCAACAATGAGGCGATCGCCGCCTTCGACGACAACAGGCTGGAGGGGACGCTGCGCATCGGTACGCCGGACGATTATGCCGATCGGTATATGCCTGAAATCATCGGCCGTTTTGCCAAAACCCATCCGAACGTCGAGCTCTACATCGTCTGCGAGCCCTCGGTGGATCTCGCCGAGCGCATGCACAAGGGTGAGCTCGACATCGCGCTCGTCACCCACAATCCGCGCGAGCGCATGTCGGATGTGGTGAGAACCGAGCCGCTCTGCTGGGTCGGTTCGGCCAACCATCCGATCCGCGACGACGCACCGGTGCCGCTTGCCGTCGGCCGCCGCGACTGCCAGTGGCGCCAGCTCGCCTGCTCGGCTCTCGATGCCGTCGGCCGCGAGCACCAGATCCTGTTCACCAGCTGGTCCTGCACCGTCGTCGCCGCGGCGGTGCTGGCCGGCATGGCGGTCTCGGTCATGCCGGAATCGGCGCTGCGGACGGGCATGAAGGTGCTAAGCCAGGCCGACGGTTTCCCGGCGCTGCCGCCGGTGCAGATCGGCATCATGAAGCGGCCAGGCGTCTCGCTGTCGCTGATGAACGCGATTACTGCGCATATCACTGCCTGCCTCGACAACATCACGCCGGCTGTCGTCGACGACGGTCTGGACGCGGATGTCAAATCGGCTCAGGCGCGCCTTTACCCGCGGCCGAAGGCCGCCAACATGATGCCGAGCTGGTAGAAAGCCTCAGGCGGCGCTCGACGCGCTCGCGGCGAAAAGGGAAGCGCGGATGACGCGCTTCCACTCGCCGAGCATGCGCCGCGCTATGGTCTCTTCACTGACAGCGGCAAGCCGGACGACGGCGCCGATCAGGTGGCTGAAAAGGTAAGTGCGCGCGAACATTTCCTCGTCGCAAAGGTCGGGAGCCAACCTGCTTACGGCGTCATGAAAGATACCGGCGACGCGACCGCTATGCTCGATGTTCAGCCGAAGCAGATCCTGATCGGTTTCGGTTCCCATCCAGACGCCGCGATAGACGGGATCGTCGCGATAGGATTCGTAATACCAGTCGATGGTGGCGCAGACGCGATCGAGGGCCTGGTCGAGTGACTGCACATCGCTGAACATCGCCGCCGTCTTCGCCTGGATCGCCGAAGCGTGCTGGTCGAACAGGGCTTTTACGATCGCCGCCTTCTCGGGAAAATACTGGTAAACCGAGCCGATCGGTACCTTGGCGGCGATCGCGAGTTCCGTCATCCGCATGGCGCTGACGCCCTTTTTGGCGATGATCTTGGCGGCGGCGGCGAGGATAAGATCCAGCCTCTGGATGCTGCGCTCCTGCTTCGGCTGCCTGCGCAAGCCGATGCGATCCATGCTTTCCGCGCCCATGTCGTTCCCATTCTTATTGTTTCGCGGAGGAGCTATCTGCCATCACCGCATCGAGCGGATATGACATTGCAGGCCTTCATCAGCGGTAAATGGAAAAGTTCACATTTTAGCGACCGGCAAAAGCCTGTGAAATCAAGCCCTCGCAGCATATCGCGCTAATTGACGGGGATTGAAAAGACTTCGAAAGGTTGTGTGAGAACAGAGATATGCGGCGCACCTACCTTGGTACAGGCGCGCGTTCGGTCAGGTGCGATCGACGCAAGTCAGTCCATCGCCATCCACACAGCGAGCCAGACCCACAGGACAGCGAGCACAAGGTAGCCTGCCGCAAAAAGAGGACTGCGATAGCGCATTTCATTGCTGGTGACGTGAACGGCGGCGTGAGCATAACGCAGCGCGACGAAGATCCACGCAAGACTGACGGTGAAGATGTTGTCGGCCTGCGTGATATAAAGGAGAATGCTGCAGGCATAGAAGAGCACCGGCAGTTCGAACTGGTTGGCGAGAGCGTTCTTCACAACGAGGCTTTCGACCGGCTCGCCGCGATTTTCTCGGTAATCCGACCGAGCGACTTTTCCGGCTCGGACCATTTTCTTTCGCCTCAAGCCAAGAAGCGCGTAGAGACCATAGACCAGGGCCACATGGGCAAGGAGTGGCCAGAAGATTTCATAGCCGGTCATGATCGCCACTTCCTTTCCGCTTTCGTATGTCATTGGCAGCATTAGCGGAAAGGATAAGCGGGTGCCAGCGGCTCGCCGCCGGCATCCGCAAACCCGATATCGTCTTCACACCTGGGCGCTGCCGCCATCGACGAAGAGTTCGGCACCGGTGACGAAGCTGGAATCCTCCGAAGCGAGGAAGAGTGCGGCAGCGGCAACTTCCTCGGCACGGCCGACCCTGCCCATTGGCACCTGGGCCGCCAGGACGTCAAGCAGGCCCTGCTGTTGCACTGGGTCCTTACCCGCCAATTCGACCAGTCCGGTCGTTTCCGTCGGACCAGGGCTAAGCGTGTTGACCCGAATCCCGCGATCCTTCAAGTCGAGGATCCAGTTGCGCGCAAAACTGCGCAGAGCGGCTTTCGATGCAGCGTAAACGCTGAAGGCAGGTGTCCCGGTCGAGCCTGCAGTCGATCCCGTCAGGATGATCGATGATCCTGCCGAAAGCAGTGGCAAGGCCTTCTGCACCGTAAAGAGAACTCCCTTCACGTTCCGATCGAACGTGTCGTCATACTGCTCTTCGGTAATTTCGCCGAGGGGCAACATGGAGCCGCCACCCGCGTTGACGAAGAGCACGTCGACTTTCCCAGCTTCTGCCTTCACCCGTTCATAGAGGCGATCGAGGTCGGCTGGATTGGCTGAGTCAGCCTGAATTCCCACAACCCCGCCGCCGATCTCAGCGATTGCCGCATCGAGAACGTCCTTGCGACGGCCCGTGATGAAAACCCGTGCGCCCTCAGCGACGAAGCGCTTGGCCGTTGCAAGGCCAATGCCAGACGTGGCGCCGGTGATAACCGCAATCTTCGCATTCAGTCGTTGTGTCATTTGTCGTCTCCTTTGGTTCGACTGAAGCTGAGATATGGACGGGGGCATTCTTTCGGAATAGAAAGAATTGAAAGCTATTGTTTCAGGAATGAAATGAACAAGTTTCCCGATTTCGAGGGTCTGGCGATGTTTGCGAAGGTCGCCGAAGAGCGTTCTTTCCTTCGGGCTGCGCAGACGCTCGGCGTGTCGGTGCCGACCGTTTCGCGCGCCGTCAGCCGTCTTGAGCACAGGCTGGGCGCCAGGCTCTTCAACCGGACCTCCCGGCAGCTCGCGTTGACCGAATTCGGCCTGCGACTGGTCGACAGCGCCGCACGAATCTATGCGGAAGCCGAGATGGCAGAGGACACTGCCAGGGAGATTGCCACCCGGCCGAAGGGGCTCATCAGGCTTGCCGCACCGATGGCCTTCGGGACACGCTGGCTGGCGCCGGTCCTGCCTGACTTTTTCGACCTCTTTCCGGAGATTTCGATCGACCTGCACATGAGCGATGCCGTCGTCGATATCGTGGGAGACGGCTTTGATGCGGCGCTCAGAATCGCGGTGCTGCCGGATTCGTCATTGGTCGCGCGCAGGCTGACGCCGGTGGATCGCTTCATTCTCGCCGCGCCCGCATATCTCAATCGGTACGGCGTGCCGGAACATCCGAGCGAACTGGCGGCTCATCATTGCCTCGGATACTTCTACAGGGCGCGGCAGGATGTCTGGCGCCTGCGCAACAGTGAAGGTAAGGAGGAGGTCATCGTACCAAGTGGCTCTCTCAAGGCCACCAATTCGCAGGCTTTGGTGCCAATGGCGCTACGCGGCCTCGGGATCATCGAGCTACCCGAGTTTCTCGCGCATGACTATCTCATAGACGGCCGGCTGAAGCCGATCCTTCCCGGCTGGACGCTGCCAACAGGCGCACTGTATTTCGTCACACCTTCTGCTCGCAATCGGCCAGCGAAGGTCGAGGTCCTTTCCGATTTCATGATGGCGAGACTGTCAAATCCGGTCTGGCGGCGAAGGAGCTGATGCCGCTTCAGTCCTGGCCTGTCGACAGCCAACGGGCGACGGCAAGCCGGGCGGCGACGATGAAGCAGATCGCGAGGCTTGCGAATTTCAACCGCGTCATCCACGGCAGCACGTGCATTGCAGGACCTGCAGACGCGCCGTTGCCGAAAGCAATCAGGCTGGAAATGTTCTCGCCGTAGTCTGAGATGCCGTAGATGAAAGGCAGCAGATAGATCGCCTTGGCTATAAGCGGATGAAGTGACCGGCCGAACCACGAGCCGACGGGGCCGAGCCTCACGAAGACAAGGAACAGCAGCGCCGTGAGCAATGCCGGAAACATCAGCTCCGGCCCGAAATACATGGCGCTGAGCAATTTGGCCGCCGTCTCGTTTTCATCGAGCAGCTTCTGCATGTGGAAGACGGCCGATTCGTCGTAACCGGCGAAATAGGTGTCGAGTACCGCCTGCCCCGTTTCGTGCTTGAAAGGCACGACGAAGCCGAAGGTCGTCCAGGCGAGCACGGCAAGGCAAAGGGCGGCGAGCAGCGCGACGATCCAGAGCGGAATTGCGCTGCCCGCCTTCATGATCAGAGGCCGGCGCCCGGATAGTTCGGGCTCTCGCGGGTGATCGTCACGTCATGGGCGTGGCTTTCGCGAAGGCCGGCGCCGGAGATGCGCACGAAGGTGGCGCGCTCCTGGAAATCCTTCAGGTCCTTGCCGCCGACATAACCCATGGCGGCCTTGAGACCGCCGGCGAGCTGGTGGACGACGGCCGAGACCGGTCCCTTGTAGGGCACCTGACCCTCGATGCCCTCCGGCACGAGCTTCAGCGTGTCGCGCACCTCAGCCTGGAAATAGCGGTCGGCCGAGCCACGGGCCATGGCGCCGACGGAGCCCATGCCGCGATAGGCCTTGAAGGAACGGCCCTGGTAAAGATAGACCTCGCCCGGGCTCTCATCGGTGCCGGCGAGCAGCGAGCCGATCATGACGGCGGAGGCGCCGGCGGCGATTGCCTTGGCAAGATCGCCGGAGAATTTGATGCCGCCGTCGGCGATGACGGGCACATCCTGATCCTGGGCGGCCTGGACGGCCGACATGATGGCGGCGAGCTGGGGAACGCCAACGCCGGCGACGATTCGCGTCGTGCAGATCGAACCCGGGCCGATGCCAACCTTGACGGCGTCCGCACCGGCATCGATCAGCGCCCTGGTGCCATCATAGGTTGCGACGTTGCCGGCCATGATCCTGACCGAGTTGGAAAGCTTCTTGACGCGGGTCACGGCATCGAGGACGCGCTGCGAATGGCCATGGGCGGTATCGACGACCAGGAGGTCGACGCCGGCCTCGATCAGCCGTTCGGCGCGCTCGAAGCCGTCGTCTCCGACGCTGATGGCGGCGGCGGCGCGAAGCCGGCCCTGCGCATCCTTGGAGGCGTTCGGGTTCAGCTGCGACTTCTCGATATCCTTGACGGTGATGAGGCCGACGCAGCGGCCTTCGGCGTCGACGACCAGCAGCTTCTCGATGCGATGCGAATGCAGCAGGCGCTTGGCCTCCTGCTGATCGACGCTCTCCTTGACGGTGACCAGATTGTCCTTGGTCATCAGCTCATGGATCTTCTGCTCCGGATCGGAGGCGAAGCGGACGTCGCGGTTGGTGAGGATGCCGACGAGGCGGCCGGACTTCTCGACGACCGGGATGCCGGAGATGCCATGCGATTTCATCAGGGAGAGCGCTTCGGCAAGCTTCGCTTCCGGGCCGATGGTGACGGGGTTGACCACCATGCCGCTTTCGAACTTCTTCACCTGGCGGACCTCTTCGGCCTGCTCGATCGGAGTCAGGTTGCGGTGGATGACGCCGAGGCCGCCGGCCTGGGCCATGGCAATCGCCAGCCGGCTTTCGGTGACGGTATCCATGGCTGAAGAGAGGATCGGGATGTTGAGATCGAAGTCGCGGGCGATGCGGGTGGCGATGTTCGTCTGGCCGGGCATGACCTCGGAGTGCCCCGGCTGCAGCAGCACGTCGTCGAAGGTAAGCGCGTCCGCGCCGGTTGCCGTTTCAATGATGCGTGCCATGGCCAAATTCCTTCGTTTAAGAAAATGCAACCGGCCCCGGAAACGAATCGTCCGCCCCGGCGGTGTGCATGAGTTGCTTGGAAGTTGGCGAGGGCTGGTAACACGTCTATGACAGGAAGGAAATAGCAAAAAGCCCGGTACATCGGCCGGGCTCGTCATGGGTGCCATGCACGGAGAGCAATTCCCAGCTAAATCGCGAAGCAGGTTTGCCGGAAATCGCGCCAAACAAAGGGATCGAGCGGTTCCTCCTTCGGTGAAAGCTGAACCGCCCTGGATCAAATGTCGAACTGATAGGTCTTCGGCACGAAACGATAGCCGCCATCCTGCTTCTCGGCGAAACCGACCGCCGGGAAAGGCATGTGGTAACCGAGGAAGGCGATCTTGTCGGTGGCGATCATGTCGAAAACCTTGCGGCGGCTGGCTGCCGCCTGTGCCTTGTCCATATCGAAGCGCACCTCCCAATCCGGGCGCAGCAGCGACAGAATATAATGGTTGGCCGTATCGCCGGTCAGCACCAGGCGTTTACCCTCGGATTCAACATGGAACACCATGTGGCCCGGGCTGTGACCGGCTGCCAGCATCGCTGTCATGCCGGGCGCAACGCTGTCACCGTCTTTGATGAAGGTGGCTTTTTCGACGAGCGGCGTCACGTTGGCGAGCACGGCTTTGTGGCCGCCTTCGGCGGGCGTACCTTCGCGTGATTTGTTCGACCAAAAGTCATATTCCGCCTGGCCGATGACATAGCGGGCATTCTTGAAGGCAGCTGCGGCATTTTCCGTCAGGCCGCCGATATGATCGCCGTGCAGATGGGTGAGCGCCACGACGGTGACGTCGTCGGCTGAATATCCTGCGGCTTTCAAGCCTTCGGCAAGGCGGCCGGCGCCGCGCACCCGCCCGGCTGCACCGAAGCCGGTATCGACAAGAATGACATCCGAGCCGGTATCGATGAGGGCAGGCGAATATCCGTTGAGAAATTTATCTGCCGGCAGGAAGTTTGCGGTCAGCAATGCCTTGACCGTTTCGGGGTCCTGATTGGTGCCGAAGGTTTCATGGGACTTTTCGGAGATGTTGATGCCGTCGCGCACGACGGTAACCTTGTAGGAACCAAGCTTGAATTGATCGATTTCGGGCAAAGGCGCTGCATCCATAGTGCTGCTTTCTCCAGTCACGGCCGCTTCGGCCTTCTCTCTTAAAATCATCGGCGCCGCCAACAGTCCGAGGCTGGCGACAAAAAACGTGCGCCGCTTTATATGCGTTGAGATTGCCATATCCACTCCCCTTTGATGCGCAGTGTGCCGCCGCGCCGCCCCGACGATGTGTCTGCCCGGATTTTCTGTCCGGAACATCTGCCAATCTTGATAGGGAAGGTTTTCGTGCAAGCCATCTCACGCAGACGTGAACCAAACGTGCGATCGAAGTGGATTGAAGGATTGGCAGGCCCTGGAACTGGGTCTACACAGCAAGTGCCTTTCCTGCTCCGATCCGCAGCCTATCAAGGCTCCCGCCTATGAACCGCATCGTCCCGCTGATCCTTGCCGTCGCTCTCTTCATGGAGCAGATGGACTCAACCGTGATTTCGACCGCGCTCCCGGCAATCGCCAGGGATCTCAATGTCGGGCCGATCACGCTGAAGCTGGCGCTGACCTCCTACATGGTGGCGCTGGCGGTGTTCATCCCGGTCAGCGGCTGGATGGCCGACAGGTTCGGCGCCAAGAAGATCTTTCGCCTTGCCATCTCGGTCTTCGTCATTGGCTCGATCTTCTGCGCCGTCTCCTCCAATCTCGTCGAATTCGTTTTCGCCCGGTTCCTGCAGGGCATGGGCGGCGCGATGATGACGCCGGTCGGCCGTCTCGTCCTGGTGCGCACCACGCAGCGCAGCCACCTTGTCTCCGCCATGGCGCTGCTCACCATTCCCGCCCTTGTCGGCCCGCTCACCGGCCCGCCGCTCGGCGGCTTCATCACCACCTATTTCAGCTGGCACTGGATCTTCCTGATCAACGTGCCGGTCGGCATCGCCGGTATATGGCTTGCGACGATCTTCCTGCCGGAGGTGGAAGCAATGGCGCCGCCGAAGCTCGATTTCACGGGCTTCGTGCTGACCTCGCTTTCAGCCGCCGGCGTCGTCTTCGGCCTGTCGGTGGTCAGCCTGCCGGCCCTGCCGCCGATCATCGGCATCACCGCGACCTTAGTCGGCCTTGGCTGCGGCGTCCTCTACATCAGCCATGCGAAGCGCCACCCGGCGCCGATCCTCAACCTCAATCTGTTCAAAAATCCGACGTTCCGGGCTTCGACCATGGGCGGCAATCTCTTTCGAATCTGCGTCGGCGCCATGCCGTTCCTGACACCGCTGATGCTGCAGCTCGGCTTCGGGCTGACGCCGTTCCAATCCGGTCTCATCACCTTTGCCGGAGCGATCGGGGCGATCACCACAAAGTTCATGGCCAAGCGCGTTTTCGCCGCCACCGGCTTTCGCACGACGCTGATCGGCGCTGCCACGGTGACGACGCTCGTGACCATCGTCACCGGCCTCGTCACGCCGGCGACGCCGCACCTCGTCATCATCGGCGTGCTGCTTCTCGGCGGCTTCTCCCGCTCCTTCATGTTCACCGGCGTCAATGCGCTTGCCTTCGCCGATATCGATGATGCTCAAGCCAGCCAGGCGACATCGATGAGCTCCGTCATGCAGCAGGTCAGCTTGGCGCTCGGCGTCGCGGTGGCGGCCGCAATATTGGAGACCTCGATCTATGTCAGGGGCGAGGCGCTTGATGTGGCCGATTTCCACCTGGCTTTCTATATCATTGCCGGACTGACGGTGATTGCGACCATTCCCTTCATCCGCATGGATCGCAATGCAGGCGCGCTCGTTTCCGGCCACCGCTCGAGACGCGTGGCGGCATCTGCGATCGAGGCCGAGCAGCAAGCAGTGAAATGAGCTTCCTATTCAGGGCTCTCGCAGACGGCAGAGAGTTTGTTGCCGTCGAGATCGCGGACATAGGCGGCGTAGAAATGGGCATGGTAGGAGCGCAGACCCGGCCCGCCTTCATCAGCGGCGCCTGCCGCAATAGCCGCCGCATGGAAGGCATCGACGGCTGCCCGCGTTTCGGCTGTGAATGCGACCATGGCGCCATTGCCTGATGTGGCCCGCCGGCGATTGAAGGGCGTCACCACCCAGAAGCGGCTGCGCGTATCGCCCGCGGCGGAATAGCCGATTTCCTCCTGCGAAAAATGCTGGCGACGATAGCCGAGCACCGGCAGAACGGCATCGTAAAAATGCCCTGCGCGGTCGAGGTCGTTGGTTCCGAGGGTGACGTAAAGAAGCATGGGATCATCATCGGCTGGGATCGCCCCGAGATCAAGCTTGCTCTGCGTCAGCTTCCGCCTTGCGGCCTTTGAAGGCCTTGGCCAGCCGCCTTCCAATATGCAAGACGTCAGCTCGAAACAACGGGCGCAAAGCGTATGCTGCCTCGATCCGTGCAGATAAGTGCGACCATATAGGCGAAGATAGGGTCCAGAGCCTTCTGGTTGAACATGATGCCAAAGCTGCCGGTTATGACGTAGCTGCTGAAGAGCAGAAGAGCGAGCGCAATCGCCAGATCGCGGCCCGGCCCGGCTTCTTTTCTCCACGCGCCGATCACCGGTGTGAGCAGCATCAGCGAAAGCGCCGCGATGCCGAAAATGCCGGCGTCGATTCCCGCGGTCAGAAAACCGTTGTGGACATGTGTGAAAGACAGTTGTGGCCTTATGTTGTCAGGCAACTCCGCCAGAACCGAAGCCATCCGGTTTTGCGGGCCGTAACCAGTCAACGGGTCCTTGCTGATTGCCGATAGTGCACCTTTGTACAAAGCGAACCGCGCACTGAGCGAGGTGATCTCACCGTCGGTGCGTTCCAGCGATGGCAGATCCCCTCGTAGCGCTTCGATGCGATGAAAGACCGGGCCGCTGCCTAAGGCAATAAGGCCCACCAATAGTAGGGAGCCTATGATGCCGAGGCTGCGCAGGCTCAGATGGAAGCTATTTTTGCGAAAATACCAGACAAAGATGATGAGATGGACGGGAATGACCAGCCAGGCCGAGCGCGTTCCCGACAGCAGAACGCAGCCGAGACCCGCGGCATATCCCAAAATCGCAATCCTTTGCTCCATGCTTTTGGGTGATTGAAGGTTGAGGAGCGCAATGCCGCCGAAGAGAATGCCTATGATCCCGAGCAGTGCAGCGTTCGTAGTCCCGCCCTCCGCCCGGTCCATAAGAAACGCGATCTGCAGGAGACTGAGCAGAAAAGTAACGATCATGCCGATCCCAGCGCCGAGGATGAAGAGCGGCACGAGACGGCCATCGGGAGATTGGCGCATCCGCGGCAATACCAGCCAGATCGAAAAGAAGGGCAGCAGCCGGAGTATCCAGTGCAATTCTTCGGAGTAAGGCGGATTGATGAATATGCTCGCGATCATCACCAACGGGTATATCGACATCCCAACGGCAACCAGCCAGTCGGATCTCGACAGGTTCAAGGCAAGGCGGCCTGTCGCCAGCGAGTAGGCGCCCCACAGCATCGACGCGAGAAGGATGAAGGAGTTAAAGTTCGGCGAAAGTCCTGGAACGATTGCAAAGAGAAAAACCGCAATGCCGTTGTTTCGGTCGTGTGCACTTGCAGCTCCATTTCCGGGATAAAGCAGTTCTATCATGAGTTGTTTGAAATATTTCATTTTACCGGCCTGATCGTATCGGTGCTGCCTCGCTACGGATCGTGATGCCGGCTGTCAAGCCGGGGCGCAATCCATAACCTTATTCAATGCGGTATTCAGACAACAGAATTCCGAATCGCCTTAACCCAATTTCCACAATGATCAACGATGCGACGCACGGATCAAGCTGATCGGCAGAAAGACACGGCTGAGGTGCTGCTAGGGCAGTCCCGTGTCCCACAAGACTTGGCCGGCTGGGACCATCCGGATCCAATTAGGACCACCATCATCTGATAAGAGTGGCCCGAATCAAGCTTGCTATTCAGCTTCCGCCTTGCGGCCTTTGAATCCCTTGGCCAGCAGGAACATCTCGACCGATTCGGCGCGTGACGAGTTCGGCTTGACATGGACGACCTGGCGGAAGTTCTGCTTCAGCATGGCAAGCAGGTCACGCTCGGTACCGCCCTGGAAGGTCTTGGTGAGGAAATGCCCGCCCTCCCCCAGCACCTCGATGGCGAAATGGGCCGCGACTTCGCACAAATGCATGGTGCGCAGGTGATCGGTGCGATGGTGGCCCGTGGTCGGCGCGGCCATATCGGAAATGACGAGATCGGGCGTGCCGCCGACAGCCTCCATCAGCTTTTCCGGCGCACTGGGATCGAGGAAATCGAGCTGCAGGATCTTGACGCCAGGAAGCTGGGCCATTTCGAGGAAATCGATCGCGGCCACACGCACGTCCTCATCCGTCGAACCGGTGACCTTGGCGGCGATCTGCGACCAGCTGCCGGGAGCCGCCCCCAGGTCGATGATGCGCCTGGCGCCGCGCAGGATGTGGTATTTCTCGTCGATCTCGAGGAGCTTGAAGGCGGCGCGGGCGCGATAGCCTTCGAGCTGGGCGCGCTGCACATAGGGATCGTTGATGTGGCGCTGCAGCCATTGGCGGGAGGATGCCTTCATCTTCTTGTTCTTGACGCGCTGACCGAGCTTGCGGCCGGTGCGGTTTCCCGCGATCGGTGCCTTTGTCATGCCCTTCCCCTTATTTCGCCCGCTGGCCGCGGCGGTTGCGGTTTCGCCGCCACACGCCGTCGTCGGCCATCATGTCGGTGAGCAGGCCTTCCCTCAAGCCGCGATCGGCAACGCGCATGCGCGGGCTCGGCCAGCGGCGGCGGATAGCCTCGAGGATGGCGCAGCCAGCCAGCACCAGATCGGCCCGGTCCGGCCCGATGCAGGGATTGGCGGCGCGGCTTTCGAAATCCCAGGAGAGGAGCTTTGCCTGCATGGCGGAAACCTCATCATCCGAGAGCCAGATGCCATCGACCTTGCGCCGGTCATAACGCGGCAGGTCGAGATGGACGCCGGCAAGCGTCGTCACCGTGCCCGACGTGCCGATGAGGTGAAAATCGCCGGTCTCAGCGATCTCGATCTCCGGGCAATCGAAGCATCCGAGCATGGCTTCGACCTCGCGCACCATGCCTTCGAATAGTTCCGGCGTGACGTCGCGCCCGCCGTGACGTTCCGACAGCGTCACAACGCCGACCGGCAGCGAGGTCCAGTGGGTGATGTGATTGGCGAGCCGGCTGAAGCGACTATCGCCGATACGGATGACGGCGATCTCCGATGAGCCGCCGCCAATATCGAAGAGGACGACAGAACGGGTCTCGCGGCCGACAAGCGAGGAGCAGCCGGAGACCGCAAGCCGCGCCTCGGTTTCCCGGTCGATGATCTCAAGCTGGAGGCCGGTTTCGGCAACGACGCGTCCGAGGAATTCCGCACCATTGACCGCCTGACGGCAGGCTTCGGTGGCGATCAACCGCATGCGGCGGATCTCCCGGTTCCTGAGCTTGCCGGCGCAGATCCTCAGCGCCTCGATCGCCCTTTCCATCGCCTCGTCAGAGAGACGGCCGCTGGCGGCAAGACCCTCGCCGAGGCGTACGATGCGGGAAAAGGCATCGACGACGCGGAACTGACCCGGCCGTGTCGGCTGGGCAATGAGCAGGCGGCAATTATTGGTGCCGAGATCGAGCGCGGCATAGAGTTCTTCCGGCCATGCGTGCTCGCCAGCCTGGCGATCCCCCTGGTGACCGTTGCTCTCCTGGCGACCTTTGCGGCCGGCGGCCGCGCCGTTCTGCATCTCGCGCAGGACGGCACTGCGCGCCGTCTCTTCGACGCGGATTTCCTGCAGCGGGACATGGGAAGGCTTTGCCGACGACAGCGGCCGGCCCTGCAGCCCGCGCTTGCCGCGATGCTTGCGGCGGTTGCGCCGGCCCGATGCCTGTTCGCCATCGGACCGGGCGGCACTGGCTGCCGCGCCTGTCTGTTCGATCGCCTGGGCTTGAAGCGAACCGTCCTGCGAAACACCTTGACCGCCGCGACGGCGGCGCTTTCGCTTGCGAGCCGGATGTCCGGCCGCATCGTCCATGGGGCGCGCCGGCTGCCCGGCACCGCCGGAGAGCTCATGCGGAGCGGCTTGAGCTGTGCTGCGGGTTTGCCCGCCGCGCTTGCCCTTGCGACGCCTGGACTTCTTGCCGTCCCTGCGCCCTGCCGCCATCGCCCCGTCAAATTGCGGCTTCGCGCCGCCTTCGGGGTCTTCCACGTTGTTTTCCACCGCGCCGCGCAAGTCCCTAGGATATGCAGCAGGCGCTCATTCGATTTTGCGTTGCCGCAAGAATATCAGCGCCCGCCAAAATCACCAAATTCTTTTTTGACAGAGGGCTTTGCGGAAGATTTTCGCCCCTGGCCTGAGAAGGCCGATTTTTTTCAAAACAGGTATTTGCAATCGCCGGGCTTTTGTTTATAAGCGCCGCACACCAGCCGAACCGCCCCGCCGGTTCGCTTGCTGGGGAATAGTTCAATGGTAGAACAGCGGACTCTGACTCCGTCGATCTTGGTTCGAATCCAGGTTCCCCAGCCAAAATTTTTCCCGGCAGAACAAAGACTTACGGCCTTCCCCGCTGCTTCTTGCTGCCGTTTTCATGTTGCATCGGCTGCGACAGATTTCTCAATGTTTACAACGGTTGTCATTTGCTGACGGTAGCTCCATGCGACATGTATGCGACATGCCGGCTCGCCCCAACCCCCGCCGTACCTCCCTTTTTAACCTTCGGAGTTGTGCGATCCTTCCCCCATGCCCGTGTCATCGAAAAGAACTCCGTCCTCCGATCCGCATCGCTCCTTGCGGCTTCAGCTTGCTTATCCATTCCCAAATTAAGTCTGTGCTATAGGGAGCTGACCTGCTCTCTGTCTGCTAGCTTTCAAGGAAGTTTTAGGTGAAATAATTTCAATGAAGATCCCCGAAAAACAGCTGACGATATACCGGGCGATCTTGGTCGCATTTATCGCTGTAGGCTCTTGTATCTCAGGGAGTGTGCTGATTTTGTTTATCGGCTGGGGCATCCTTTGCGTCCTCGGCTTGTCCGTCAGGTACGGCTTATTTCGCAGCAAAGAGACTGAGAGCGAGAAGTATGCGTTCTACAGGTTTTTATTTTTTCTGCTGATGGCAGAATATACATGGAACGGATTTAGGTGGGATCCGGCCAAAAGCGATCGTGAAAGCCGCCCGTGACCTCCCCGAATGCCTCGATCTGCTCTGTGAACTGTCCACCAGGCGCTGATGCTCCGCCTTGCCTCCCACGGGGCCGCCAGCGCGCTTCATAGCTATCGGCCGGCGGGACATGGTACACACCAATGATCGCGCGCGCGGAGCCTTCTCTTTGCTGCCGTCGCCCTAAGCCGAAACATCACGATTTCGATTTCCGCCAGCCGGCCGCCCAAGCTTGGAATTCTGAGCAGAACCACCGTTCGCCATACTGGGGGCTGATTTTCGTCTGTGCGTAGTATTTCTGCCCCGGCACGTGGAAGATGCGCTCGCCCGTCTCGATGGAGACGTTGCCCTTGATCCTGCATGATAGACCGGAGCCGCCAGAAGCGTTCCATGAGGCCAGCATGTCGCTAGCGGTCCAGCCTCCGGCCGCACCAAACGCAACCGCGCCGATGACCAAACCCGGCGCCGTGAGCAGCACCGATTTCTTCTGCGAAACGCGATAACCCTGACGCAATGCCCCATCTCCGCCATGCGCGAAGATCGTACCCGCGTTGGCGCCGGCGGAACATCTCTACAAAAGGGGTATCAAGGACCGCAGGATCGCGGCTCCAAAGGTTAAAGACATTAGATATTCTTACGCGGGGTGAATGCAGACGTTGTCTCCGTAGGCTTTCCCCTCAATCGGCTGACCTGCCGTAACGCTATTTCGCGCCGCCTTCGACCCAGGAGTAACCAATGGAGAACGTATGTTTGCCGTCACCGAAAAGATAGGGAAGAGTCAGCGTCTTCACCTCCTGCAGATGAATACCCGACTTCACGAGATCATCGGCAAAGTCGGGAGAAATGGTTGGGTCATCGGCGGTCTCGCCGCGCCAGACGACGAGCACCGGCCCCTTCGCAGTCACATATTCGGGAACCCCGGAACCTGGAAAGAAGGGGATCACGACGGGAACGTCAGGGAATTCCAGCTTCATGTTGCCGGCCACGAACTTGGTTTCCGCTACGATGAGAACCGGCTTGCGGGTCGCGGTCAGTTCGTCAACGAAGCCGGCGAAGGGCACGTTCGTTCTCGTATAGGTGCCGATATATTGAATGGCGACGATCCTGAGCAGAAGGATCGCCAAGATGACGGTCATGAAGACCGGTATCACGAGCCGGAAGCGCGCAAGGCCGGCGGAAAGATCGAAACCTGCGGTCTCCAGCTTCAGAAACAGATAGATCAGCAGCACGAGCAGGCATGGATCGAGCCAGCGCTCGTGGATATCGCTGGCGCCGGCGACGATGACGACACCGACGAAGGCGAGCAGGCTCACGATCATCATTCGCTCGATGACCCGGATCATCGGACTGGACGCGGGAAGCGCACGGAAGAAATCCCGTCGGAAGGCTGCTGCGAAGAGAACGATCGGCAGTGCGACGAAGCCGAGGACGGCGATGACGAGGGACAACAGACCCTGTCCGATGCGGGGAAGGCCGGCGGCTGCCTCATGCTCGGCGGTCATCCGCTTCAGGGTCGGCAGCGAAGCGCGGGCGAGGTTATCGGGCAGCCATAGCGCATGCGGCAGAATGATCAGAATGGCGATTGCGATCGCCGGCAGCAGACGCCAGTCGAAAAGGCGGCTGCGCCACTTCCTGTCCGGCAACACGGCGATGAAGGCGGCAAACGGCAGGATCGCGAAGTTATATTTGGAAATGAGGCCGATGCCGGTGGCGATGCCAATGATGAGATAGCTTGCGATCGTCGGCTGGCGCAGCGTGCGGAAAAAACCGAAGAGAAAGAGCGAGGTCGCAAACAGCAGCGCGACAGTATGGGTCAGTTCGCGCTGCGCCATTAGACCAACCTGTGGCAGGGTAATCAGGCTTAGCATGGCGATCGTTGCAAGCGAGCGGCTCTTCAGCGCTTCCCGGGCGGCAAGTCCGTAGAACAGGTAGCAGCCGAAGAGAATGATGTTCTTCGGTACCGAAAGCGCCCACATCGATATGCCGGTCACCGAAACGATGGCATATTGCAGCCAGTTGTAGAAGGGCGGCTGCGGGCCGTAGCCGGCAAGCAGATATTGTGAATAGAAGGATTGCTCCGCCTCGTCGAGATCGAGCGTATGGGGCAGGGCGATGCGAAGCACGATATTCAGCAGGAAATGTCCCGCCAGAAAAATGCTTGCGCTCGTAAGACTTTTGGTAATCCGCTCCAACATCGATCTCCAAGTCAGGCCAGCAAGGTGCCGTCATCTACCGGTCGCCGCCCGGGTGCCGGGGTGGAAGAGTTCGCTGCCATCGCCATCAACTAAGAATTTTCGCACCGGTGCTTCGCCGTTCAGCTGCCCCGACGCTGCCCGCATGAACTGCGCCGCGTCGATCGCTACGACACCGACGTGAAGTCTCGGGCGAGCATCACTTCGATCTGGGAGGCGCAGGTGCCTGATTATCCGCCGTATAGCTACCAACGCCTTCAGCAAGGAAGGCGTTGTTGGCCTCACGTATCTTTGCGGCCGCATCATCGTACAGAAACGGTAGGAACGCATAGCGGCGTCCTCGCGTGACCGTTGAAACGGCATGAAGCAAAGAGCACGAGAAGATCACTGCCCCTCCGGACGGGGCCTTGAAGCTCCTACTGCCGTACTCGGGAAAACTTACTTCTCCGCCATCGAAATCATCGTTCAGGTTCACTGAGACGGCAAACCGGCGGTGTGCAGTCCCTTTAGTCGTGTTATCCCGATGGGGGCGGAAATGCGCTTTGTCCTCGGCCGCATAGCAGGCGACAATATATCGCTCCATCCGGGTGACCGTGAACTGATGGACCTTCTGGATTTCCGGCACGATTCTGCGGGTGAACCTGCCCTGCGTTTCGGCGATGATGTCCTTTTCCTGGATGTCGTAGTCCTTGCGGCGCTTGTAGCCGTGATCTTTGACCTCGACGGTTTTGCCGTCCACCTCGCGCATGAAACCTGATTCCTCACCGCCGTTCCGCTCGTAGAGACCTATCAGTCTCGTGCAAAGTTCGGGTTCAAATACGTTTGGAAGCATGATGATGGGGGCGTGGAGTTCGATACCGGAAATCCGGTTGATCGGAGGCAAAGCAGACACAAGCGACAATACTGCCTCGATATCGCTTCCGTCCTCAGCAAAAGGAAGCACCTTCAGGACACGCATGGTCGGGTCGATCACTATCCAGATCTGGCGTACCGGCACCCCGCGGTCTCCGGGCTTGGCATCGATCGGAATCGCGCCATAGAGGCGACTGATTGTGCCGTCGAAGTCCAGGAAGAATCGGTAGCCCGGATACCGGTCGTCAACGCGTTGCTCAGTTTCATCGGTCGAATCGATCGTGACACCGAAGAACGATGCCTTTACATCATCAAACACGTCCGATCTTCGAAATGCTGCCGCTATTGCGGCTTTGCTCCCTGCATGCGAGGCCGATCCGAAGAGGCAAAGGACTAGGTATCGTCCCGCAGCGGTGTCGAACGCACAACGGGGCGTGGCCATTGATCGCTGGTGAAACCAGGGGGCCGGATCGCCAGGCAGGATGTTCGCGTAAGCGTCCATGAACTCATCACCCTCCATGAAATATTCTGACGTGCAACGCCAATGACAGCAAATCCCGTTTTGATAGTGCTGCCTGCGGATAGGCCAATTTTGCGAACTAAACAAGATTCGCGGGAAGCGATGCCAACATTCTGACCGACCTGCATTAGGACGCCACAGCAGCGCGGACGTGGATTACCCTGTCGTGCTCTTCGCCCCGATCGTGGGCGGGAACCATTGAATAACCACTCCTTCCGCCGTGGAAAGCAGGCCGTGACCACGGCCGACGGGGGCGTGTCTACGCCTTCCACGCCGCCGCGTGAATGCCGGAAGCCGGGCGCTATGAAAGACTCTGGGCAGCGCACCTTGCAGAGCGTTGCCTGTAATATGCGCCTTTCGCCTGTAAGGGCCGGTCACGGACCGGCCCCCTTCTGTGTCCGATCTTGTTCGCAGGCGATCGCCTTGCGTCCCTACATGGCGTTATGTTACATCGCCCTTATCTCTAAAGTGGTATTGCCCGATGTTGATGACATTTGCGGCGGCGAAAAAATTCATCTCCCGCCGGATCAAATATCTGTTGCGGAACCCCACGCCGCCGACCACCACAGTGCCTTTTGCTGGACCGGTCGTGGTTCTGGGGTCGGCGCCGACATCTCACAAACCGCTAGGTCTCGACTCAACTTATCGCATCATCTCGGTCAACGCCTCACAACTCGCGCTTCAATTCTGGGGCATCGATGCGCCGGACATCACGTTGATGGGGTATAACGAAATCGAAGGCACCAATAAAAGTGCCGTAGAAACAAGACGCGTTCTCGGCGGGAAGCGCACCGGCTCCCTTTATGTGTTGGCCTGGCGGCATGGCCGCGAGCGATTGCAAGCAGGTCTCGAAGAATTCGGCTACCGCTGCACAGAGGCCCACATCATCGATCGTTATCAGCGGATCGCTCTATTGCACCAGGTCAGCGGGCAACTAAATCTTGAGCTCGACGCCGATACCAAGTGTTCAAACGGCGTCATCGCAGTGCTTTTTGCGCTCTACAACGGCGCGACGGCGGTGATACTTTCAGGGATAAATCCGAACTCCACCGGACATGTCTACAATAGCGCCAACCTAGAGCGTAAACATGTCCGAATGGACAGCGAAATGTTGGCGAGGCTTGTCCGGCTCGGTTACCCCATCTACACCGCCGATCCTCAGGTCGCCGAGAATGTCAGCCTGCCGCTCTGGCAGGGCAATGGGCAAGTAAAGCTCGGTTGATGGAAGGATATCCGACCGCCGCTAGCGGTATTACCCGGAGAATTCTCTCCGGGTAGTGTAACAGCGGTTTGGCGGCCTTTCAGACGTCCCTACGAGCGCTGCTGTACAAATAGCATGCGTTCCCGAGCGGCGAACCACTCTTCAGCGTAATCGTCGTTCTTGTATTCCTCGAAATACGGCCCGCCATCGGTGAAATGGACGTTCTTGGCGTCTTCGCGGTAGTCGTATTCATTGACGAGGTAATTCCACGTCACCGGTAATTCGCCGATGAGGTCTTCATTCTCCAGCCATTTGAACTGATGCAATTGCAGCCCGGTCGCGGTATTGACGTATTCGGGCGTCAGCGCGCGGCATTTGTCGTTGTTGAAGAGGATGAAGCTCGACCAGTTCTTCTTTTCGTACTTGGTCTGCGTCTGGCCGAGGAACTTGGTGTCGATCTTCGGCTGGTAGTCGTGCTTGACGCACATGACGGCGTAACGCTCGTCGCGCAATGCCCAAAGCTCGGCGATATCGGCACGCATCAGCATGTCGCAATCCATGAAAATGCTCCAGCCCTCGTAACCACTGAGATATGGCGTCAGGAAGCGCGAGAAAGAGAATTCAGTCGATTGCAGCGCATTGCGCTCACGAGTGAAAATCCCGCCAAGATTGGAAAGCGCAATGGGCGAGAACTCGACCGGGATCGACGACTTCTCGATGATGCTCTGCACGAGAACGTGGTAGGCGACCACTTCTTTGGAGTCGAAGCCCACGAAGATCCGGACCGTCTGTTGTTTCATTTTCCACCTCGAGCATTGTAAACAGTGAATTGAACTTAGAAGCGGCTTTCTCGGCAGCCCACGCCGTCAGCGAGGCTTGCGACAGTCATCCCTTCGACTTCTCGAGAAAACGCTGCTTGCGGGTTTTCGGTTTGAACCGCCGAAAGAAATTATCGACAGCGCGGATGAATTTAGTGAGGGACATCAGCCTGTCGATCTGGCTGTTGGTATTGTCGAGCCGCTCCGACAAGACTTCAGCCGCGGTCATCGTGATCTCGATCGGCGGCACCTCGGGAAACCGTTTGGCAAGCGCGGAATAGGGGCTGGCATCGACGCCGCCCATCATCGAGATCGAACCCATTCGCGCAAAGAGACGCAGGAAAATCTGCTCGAATGTCCAATCATGAACGTCGAACACCTTCCACTTCTCGCTCCGCTTCGCCGAAAAGCCGGCAAGCAGGATCTTGCCCGGCAACTGCAGATCGGCGAGCCACAACGCGACCGCAAAGCCGCTCGTCGCGATCTTGCCGATCGGATAGAGATCGGCGAGCATTTGCGTCAGATCGAGGTGACGGGCTTTAGCGCCTTCGAAGCGGCTCTCCTCGCTGAAATTTTCCTCGACGGAGACCCGGATATTGACGACGCCGAGGAAATCGTCGCCGCCAAAGAAGCGCAAGACATCCCCTGTTTCGCGCCGGTGAACGATATTGGCACCCATCACGCCGCTGCGGGCCACCAACACCGAATGGCCGGAGAAGGGCTCGTCGAGCACCTTATAGACCTTGTTGAAGAAGACGTAGAGGGCCGTGTGCGGCAATTCGCTCCGCAGCCGCTGGAAATCGACAGCTTCGCTGTTTGCCACCAGCACAATATGGGAATAGTGCGACATCAACGTCTTCCAGGCGTCCGGAGGCAAGACATTGAAAACCTTCATTCGCCTTCACCGCAGCTCTAGATACACTTTTCAAGTATGCGCTCTGCGCAATCGGCCGCTGCCCAATCCAGTATTCCCGAGGTCGTCCAACCTTCTTCTTCGAAAGCGGGGAACCTGCCACTCACTTCGCACTTCGAACCTTGACGAGGACGTGGAAGGCAGTCAGCCGCCGGCATGTCCGCACGCAATCCACGTTGGCATTCGCTGTCATCGGAAATTCGCAGGTCAATGTTGAGCCGAGTTGGTTTGCGGCAATTTCCCAGGAGCAGCAAGCCCTGCGGCGGGACCAGAGGTTCGCGCATCGTATTGACATCAGAACAGAATATCACGGCCCTCTGCTTCAAAAACTTCCCCTGCGAATCAACACTATACTTCGTCAACTTTCTAGTTGGTTTGAGAATGCGCTGCAATTGCAAATTACAAGGCAACTCAATCGCCCCGCTCGGATGGACTGGCTGGCGATGCGCTAGCCGCCGGTCTTATAATATTTGCGTAGGACGTAGATAATAATCACTCTAGGAAAATTGCTTTTTAAGGTGTTGCTGCTGAACTGCCGGCATGACAAAGCCGCCTCGCAAGCCTTCTAAGCCGCTGCTCGGTGCTGCCGAAGCACCTCTCCGCAGCCGGCCCCGCAGGCGGCGCGACCCAGCCGAGCCGCAACTGCTTCTCGATCCGATGCCGGCTCGCATCGATCCGTGCCTGGCGCTGCTGAAGCCACGGCCGCCGAAAGGACGGCAGTGGGCGTTTGAGGTGAAATGGGACGGCTATCGCCTGGCCGTTCATATCGAGCCGAAGGGCATCAGGATACTGTCCAGCGGCGGTCATGACTGGACCGATCGTTTTCCTGCCATTGCCGCCGCGGCGCGGCGCCTTCCGCTTTCAACGAGACATTGGATGGCGAGGGCGTCGTGTTCAATGAGCTGGGCCGGTCGATTTCGGCAAGCCTCAGCAGTCACTCGGCGGCCGCGGCGGAAAGCGGACATGAAAGCATCATCGCTAAAGACCGGAACAGCACGTATCGCGGCGGGCGCGGCGGCGAATGGCAGAAGATCGAATGCATCCAGAGCGACGACTTCGCCATTGTTGGCCATCACAGGTCCAGCTCGGCGTCCGGGAATATCGGCGCTGCTGGTGGCTGTGCAGAGGGAGGGCCAGCTGGTCTATGTCGGATCGGTCGGAACTGGCTTCAAAGCAAGTTAGGCATTGGATCTTCGCGCTGCGATGGACACGATTAAGGTGTCGGCGCGTCCGGTGAGATATTCCGGCCAGCGCAAGAACCTGATCTGGACCAAACTGAAACTCGTCGCCATCGTCATACGTCAAGCCATACGTGAGCGGCAGAAGAATGACGCGACGGATGATGAGACGATTTGCGAGGCGTTGACGCGACCGACGATTCGCATTGTTCCGGCAAAGAGCGAGGAGCAACAGAGTGTACTGATGCTGCAGGGGTTTGCGTGCTTTTGATCCGGCAGGGGAGGATGCTGGCGAACGCCGTGCGCGGCCACTTAGTTGAGTGCCGCGACAGGGCATTGCCGGCGTCGGAATGCTGATCGCGTTGATCGAAGACGATGATCGCGATCTCAGCTCACCGCTTGCGCGGTCCGCGCTTCTTCACTGATCGGGCAGTTGCGGGCGGTGCACGAGAAGGTCAGCGAGATGAATCGTCCAAATTCACGTGTAGCATTCCTCGAACGAACTGAGCCGTCGCCTCGGGACCGTCACTGGAATTGGCTTCCAGCGCAAATGGTCGCGACAGTGACACACCCGCTCTTAAAATCCGGCCCGACAATTTGGCGTGGATAAGACTGATACCCGCGGCAGAACTCATCTGGTGGCAAAGACCGGATCGGAGAGATCAGCAAACGAGGGCCCCTTAACTCCGGCGACTTCTCGGCGCTTCGCTTCAGCCGCAAGGCTAAGGTTGCACCGACGCGCGGGCCGCCGAGCTTCTGGCGACGAAGCCGTACAACGTCGCTGTTGCTTTGGCGAACAAGATGGCGCGGATGGTCTTGGCGGTGTGTTCTTTGGCAGCCTGAGCTGAACTGGATCATCTCGATTGACAAGCCCGGGAAGATCGCTGTTGTAAATTGCCGGTTGCTTGTTGTGCCGCCTTGGATCTTGGTTCTTTGTCGCCCTGCCAAAGCGGCAGGCCGACTTCATCCGAGACCTGCCGATCGGCTGTGTAGATGGGATAGCCTTGCCTGAGCAGCCTTATTAGGATGTCCCGGTCGAAACGGGTATGTTTGCGGGTCAGATTGGCGCTGTTGTATATGTGGCCATTCGAATGGGGATTTATGCCGGTTATGATGACCGCGCTGGCGCCGTTGTATAATGCAAACAGCACTGCGATCATTCCGTTCGAGCACTTGGTTTCAGCGTCGAGTTCAAGGTTCACCAGTCCGCTGGTTTTGTGCATCAACGCGATGCGCTGATAGCGGCCCACGAGGTGAAGATCCCGGTAGGAATAGTTGAACGAGTTTAGGTTGTTTTCTACGCGGCCCTGGCGCTTCTGCCCCCGCCGCCAGGTGAGAACATAGAGAGCGCCGGTGCGGTGCCCGGTGAGGACGCGCCTTGTCTCCACGGCTGCCGTATTGCCGCCCTGGAGCTCGTTGAAGCCAACCAGTGTGATGTCGGGCGCATCGATGCCCCAAGCATGGACGGCGATTTGCGAGGCGTTCACCGAAATGATGCGATATGTCTCATCGAAGCCGACGGGCTTGTGGGAAACGGGTGCAGATCCGACGACCACGACAGGGCCCGTAAATGGCACAGTGGTTTCCGGAGGCTTGGGCCTAGTCAGGGTATATCTGATGCGGCGGTAGATGATTTTATGCATCTGCGCGAGCAAATTTGCCATTCGAAGTATCACTCCAGCTCATGCTTAGCCTGAATATCTCAAAGTAAGGGGTGAACCGACCCCAAGAGTCTAAAAATTACCTTTGCAGCAAATAGTTATCAGATTGCAAGATGGGATCCGATGCAAACACACTTTATCTCTACGCAGCACGGATCTGAAGGCTTCGACGGTCACAAACTCGTGGCTGGCTTGGAACGCGTCGCGATTACCTCGGATGCCAGCGCGCGCTCTGCTTCGCCACGTCGACAAAGCCATTAACCTTTTCGAGCGTATTGCGGCGTGCTCTATTGACGGCCGCGCTCCGGCTTGCGCGGTCCGCAGTGTGCTCATGGTCGGGCAGCGGATCGCGGCGATCGCCTTGGTCACTAGGGCGTCGACGGCTATGACAGGCTGCGCCATGGCTTGGTTCTTGGGCTTCCTACGACGGGCCAGCGATGGATGCTTTATTTGTCGAGCTGTTTCTGGAGGCCCAAGCCGAGCAATCGACCTAATGTGAAGGATCCGAACCGTCAGTACTTCCTTAGATTTAATAAGACTCTGGTTATTAGTGTGCGGCGTGAGCCGCCCCTATTATGGGACTTCCACGTAGCTCACCTGCGCGGATGAAGCCTCAGCCTGGCGGGTTTCAGATGTCTCGGGACTCGCCATGACGAGCCTTAGCACCGCGGCGGTTGCTGGATAAATTGCATCAGCAAGGCAAGCCCCCTCCCTGACTTCGCCGCCTCTTGCGTTTCGACGATGTCGAGCTTAGCTGTCTGATGCAGGCTTACAAGGATGACTGGAGAGAATAATGCATATGTGGCACGGGCTTAAGGCCACGCTCAGAAAACGCCGCCAGGCCCGCAACGGAAAAATTCTCGTAAGGGAACCTATTGTTGTTCCGCAGTCCGTCGTGACGACACACCCTGATCATTATTTGTCTTGCGTCACAGTCGCAAAGAATGAGGGTGAGTATCTCGATGAGTGGATTCAATTTCATCTGCTGGTTGGCATTTCTCACTTTTATATTTATGACAACGGATCGACGGATCAGTCCTTGTCGATACTGAGAGGCTATGAGAATGCCGGCATTGTTACTGTCGTTCCGTGGCGTCCCTTCAGCGTTTGGGCAAACACCCAGATTTTAGCCTATGCTCATGCCGTCAGCAATTTCGGATCACGCAGCCGCTGGATGGCTTTCTTCGACCTGGATGAATTCATGTTTCCGACGCATGCGCCTTCCTTGATGGAGTTTTTGCAGGCGCGGGAGCAGGAGCAGGCGATTTGTGTCGCCGGTGTCAATTTTGGAACGAGCGGCCACGCGGTTCGGCCCACGGGTCTGGTCACGGAAAACTTCCGACAGGCAGTTCCCATGGATGCCCAGCGCGAATATCCAAAGCTTCTAAACGTCAAGTCGATCGTTCAGCCAGCTCAGATCAGATCGATCGAGAGCGCCCATTGGTTCAACCTGAAAGGCACGAACAAGATCGGCGTGAACGAGGACGGCGAACCGCTACCACGTTATCCAAGGGAGGACCCCTTAAAATTCAAGGTCAATACTGTACGCTTCAATCACTATTATACGCGCTCGCATGAGGAATTCTCGGCGAAGGTCAATGGATTCAATGTGCGTGGACCTCAACTCCCGGCCGATGCCGAACAACGCTGGACATTGTTCCGACACATTGAAGAGTTCAGCCAACCGGACGATACCATACAAGGATTCATTCCCAATCTGAGGGAGAGACTCTCTACCTGCAGGAGGGCTTAATCGCAGCGCCGATCTTTCGTCATGACGAGAGAACGGCTGCGGGAGGGTTGTCGCCGATCCGGTCGCCGGCTAATTTCTGCAAAATCCGTGATCGTCGCCGGCTGTGAATGGCCACCCGTCATTTTTTCTAGCCCCATTTGGTCGAAACGCCGGGTTGGAAGCTTGATCTCTGCGCCGCTATCCGAGCCCAGGGCGAACAGTTCTCGCTTTTGTATCAGTTCGGCATTTTGGCGCGCTGGCGAGATTCCTCTCAGTAGGCGTTTAGGCTCCCTTGGATGCGACATAGAGTTGGTTCCCAGGTTCCCCAGCCAATTCTTCTTGAATTTGCACGACGAGCTAAGATTGCAGCGAAATGGCTATTCAAAGAGAATGAGGCTTGCCGGGGTTGGCGGCATCGATTTGACCGTGACGCGGGCGAGGCCGGCCAGTTTTGCCATCTCAGTCAGCTCGCTTTGCCTATAAGCCTGGCCCGCCGGTGTGCTGGCGAGCATCTCCCAGGAGAAAGCCGCGGGGAAAGGTGGTGAGACGCCGTCTTCATTCGGCACGAAATCGACCGCGACGATCCGACCATCTTCTGCAAGGCTCGCGGTGATCTTTCGCAACAGCTCAGCACATGTCGGCAAATCGAAATGGTGCAGGAAATTCGGAAGCAGGACGAGATCATAACCGGAGCCCCAGTCGACGTCGAAGGCGCTACCGGCGATCGCCCGATAGCGGTCCGCCACGCCTGATTTTTCCGCATTCTGCCTCGACAGCACCAGGACGGCGCCCCAGTCGACGGCGACGATCTCCGCCGCTGGAACGGTCTTGGCAATTTCGATTCCGAAGAGTCCCGGACCTGCCGCGATGTCCAACACCTTTTTTGGAGGCCTTGGCCAACTGGATATTTCGCCGGCCAGTATTTTGGCGCTGAGCCCGGTGAAGGAGCCCATGCCGCGCGCAAACTTCAACCAGACGGGGTTGTCGGGCGACATGTTCGCAAGGCCCGCCGAACCGCCGTTTCGCACGACCGCAGCCGGGTCGCGAAGAAAATTATCCAATACTTCGGGTGCGGCGGTGAACTCGACGGCAGAGCCCATATAGGCCGGCGAATTGCGGTCGAGGAACATTCTGGTCGAGGGCGTCATTCGGTACTGTCCGCCCTCCTTGATCAAGAAGCCATGCACCACGAGGTAATCGCAGAGGATGCGCACCCCGCGCTCCGAGGCGCTTGTTGCCGACGCCAGCACTGCTGCCGTTTTTCCCTCACCGATATGAGTAAAGAGATCAAGCTCGATGGCCGCCCTGATAGCTGCCGTCTTTCGGCATGCAAACAGTGCATCGACCACGAGTTCGGGCGACACGGCGCCAGCATGGGCGTCCTCGATGATCGTTTCCATTGAATCCCCCAAGACTATCGACTGATCTTTCCTAGCAGTGCCAGCCGCGGAAATTATGCGTATATTCGTCCTCCCTACAATACCCACCGCGCTAACCCTATCGGGTTCCCCCGCCGCAATGGCAGAGCTGTCCCGCGGCCGCCGGCAGCCCGGCGATGATGTTTGAACTCACAGGGACAGGAGCGAATGTTAAGCGGACTGGAGCAGTTGCGCGCATCGCCGCCTGCTACGACAAAGCGGACAGGTCATTGGCCACATTCTTCGCCCTGCTGCCGCGTTGTGTTAGATTCACAGGATAGCCTGGACGCAATGATGCAATGAAGGCTGGCGAGCCTCCATGCCGCTAACTACGATGAGGAACAGCAAAATGCCGGTCCTCGCCGGCCCAGTATCAGGCCGCGGGATCGGCTCCATTTTCGAACTGCAGAAACCAAGCGTAAGTGGCTCTAATGCCGTCCTCAAGCGAAATGCGCGGTTTCCAGCCCATGTCCTGCAGCTTCTTGTTGCTCATCAGCTTTCGCGGCGTGCCGTCGGGCTTCGAAAGATCATGAATGATCTCCCCCTCGTAGCCGACAACGCGGCAGACCAGACGCGTCAACTCGATAATTTCGAGATCGGTGCCCGAGCCGACATTGACGTGCTGCGCGCCCGAATATGTTTTGAGCAGAAACACCAGGGCGTCGGCGCAGTCGTCGACGTGAAGAAACTCGCGGCGGGGAGTTCCCGTGCCCCAGACGACAATTTGCGGGTCTTTGCGCAGTTTCGCCACATGCGCCTTGCGGAGGAGCGCAGGCAGCACATGACTGGAGTTCAGGTCGAAATTATCGCCGGGGCCATACAGATTGGTCGGCATGGCCGAAATGTAGTCCCGGCCATATTGCTTGCGATAGGCTTCCGCGAGCTTAATACCGGCGATCTTGGCGATCGCGTACCATTCGTTGGTCGGCTCGAGCGGACCGGTCAACAGAGCCTCTTCGGGAATCGGCTGCGGAGCGAGCTTCGGATAAATGCAGCTTGAGCCCAGAAAGAGAAGCCGGTCCACGCCACCGCGGTGGGCGGCTTCGAAGATGTTGGCTTCAATGATCAGATTGTCGGAGATGAATTCTGCGGGATAACTGTCATTCGCGAGGATGCCGCCAACCTTAGCAGCGGCGAGAATAATCGCGTCAGGGCGGCTTGCGTCAACAAATTTCTCAACCTCGCCCTGGCGCTGCAAGTCGACCTCGGCGCGCGTGGCCGTGACGACGCTGCAATCTTCGGATTGGAGCCTTCGCACGAGAGCACTGCCGACCATTCCCCGATGACCGGCAACCCAGATCTTCTTGTTGGATAGATCGTACACTCAGACCTCTTTCCGGCTGCCTTGAGCCTTCCAGTGCTTGATATCCTCCCGCACCATCTCAGCGGCGAGCTCACGAACGGGCGTCTTGTGGTGCCAGCCAAGATTCTGACGTGCCTTGGTCGGGTCGCCAAGCAAAAGGTCTACTTCCGTCGGGCGGAAATACCGCGGATCGATTTCCACAAGGCACCTACCGGAGGCGGAGTCATAACCCTTTTCGTCGACGCCGGACCCCTTCCATTCCAAAGCGATGCCGACGTCGGCGAAGGCCCACTCGACGAACTGGCGGACACGCGTCGTCTCACCCGTCGCCAAGACATAGTCTTCCGGCTTGTCCTGCTGCAGCATGAGCCACATGCCCTCGACATATTCGCGCGCATGACCCCAGTCACGCTGGGCTTCAAGGTTTCCAAGGAACAGCTTGTCTTGAAGGCCGAGGCTGATGGCAGCCACGGCCATGGTGATCTTGCGCGTGACGAAGGTCTCGCCGCGAAGCGGGCTTTCATGGTTGAACAGAATGCCGTTGGACGCGTGCATGCCGTAGGCCTCGCGATAATTCACGACGATCCAGTAGGCATAGAGCTTAGCTGCGGCATAGGGAGAACGCGGATAAAACGGCGTCTTCTCGTTCTGTGGCACTTGCTGCACGAGACCATAGAGTTCCGATGTCGATGCCTGGTAGAACCGGCTTTTTTTCTCAAGACCCAGGATGCGGATAGCCTCGAGCAACCTCAACGTCCCGATACCATCGGCATCGGCTGTATATTCCGGTGTTTCGAAACTGACGCCAACATGGCTTTGTGCGGCAAGGTTGTAGATTTCATCGGGCTGTGTCTGCTGCACGATCCGCAGGAGGTTGGTCGAGTCGATCATATCGCCGTAGTGGAGGATGAAGCGCGGATGAGTTTCGTGCGGATCCTGATAGATGTGCTCGATGCGGCCGGTGTTGAAAGACGATGATCTCCGCTTGATGCCGTGCACTATATAGCCTTTGTCCAGAAGCAATTCGGCCAGATAGGCACCGTCCTGACCAGTCACCCCAGTAATAAGCGCGGTCTTTGCCATTTGTCACGTCATCTTTCTATGCACGGAAATCAATTCCCGAAAGCGATCTAGTGGGATAGGCTCAACGGCTGCACCAGTCGGAAGCTCCATGTCGCTCATGATCCAATCACACAACGTGTCGATGTCAACAAAATCGTTTCAGACCTAAAGTCGCCGCGTGTGCCTCAACTGGCTCGGGCCTCAATGACGGCATCATGTCAACGCGCTCGTCGAGCGGTTGTCCGATGGCCGCGAGCTCTGCGTAGATCACCGGATTGAGAGAAGCAGCCGACGCGTCTGGCCGACGGCTTTTGTCGCTTGCCACTTCAGTCAGCCATGCGAGCGCTTCTTCTGCCGCTTTCGACAGGCCTGGATTGGCAATTGCCATGCGCTCTTCCGCAACGACCTGGCGTTCGCGTCGAGAACACTGTTTGTGCTGCACGGCCGAGCGCGGGCGCGCTACAGCGCAACAACGCAACGAGAACCTCTACGGTATTACTCCTCGCAAACGGTGACCGTCATTAGCCGTTTCTCTCATTGATAAGCGCAGCCAAGAGTCCAAAGAACAAAGACTGCAGACCAAAAAACAGCAACCCCAGAACCAGATTCACATTTTCAATCGGCTTCGAAGCCGCGGAAAGGAGGTAATCAGTGAATTGCGACACCGAAACCACGCCAGCAATCAAGAGAAAGAACAATCCGATTGTGCCGAAGATTTTAAGTGGAGCAACCCCGATAAGGACCATGACCAACTGCGGCAGAACCTTGACCGGATATCGGAGCGAAACGAACGACTTCCCTGTTTTCCTCACTTTGAATTGAACGGGGACTTGAGCGAACCGCATCCCCTTGTGATAGGCGTCGAGCAAGATCTGTTGGGTGTAGTTGTAGTCTCCCGGCAAACGGAAGACACCGAGATATTCGCTGTTGACGGCAAATATCCCTGGTTGGCTGTCTGTTACGTCCCAGCGAGTCAAAGTCCTCATAAGCCACGTGAACACCTTGTTGCCGATGCGCCTCACGATAGGCATGCGGTAAGAAATTTGTTCAAATCGATCGCCGTAAACGACGTCCACCTCGTCACGTAATATCGGCTGAATCAATGCAACAATATCCAGCGGGTCGTGTTGCAGGTCGGCGTCGAACTTAACAGCGATATCGCTGTCGGCTGCCTTGGCGGCTCGAAGGCCGGTGCGGACTGCGGCGCCCAATCCGCGATTTTTTGCGTGGCGGATTACTCTGTCTGCCCCAGCGCCCGTCGCAATCGCTCCAGTCGAATCCCCCGAACCGTCATCGATGACGAATATGGCAAGGGCGATTCCAAGATCTCGCAATGCGGGGGCACATGTCTGAAGCCCTCGCACCGTAGAATCGATGGATGCCGCTTCATTATAAGCGGGGACTATCACGACGAGCTTCTTCTGTTCCAAAGTCTTCTCTCTCGCTCAAACTGTGGGCGCCATCCTATAGCGATTGATGATAATAGGCTCAACTGCTAACGGTGACTTCGTTAGCGATTGGAGACGCGATGGTGTCGAGCAGATCAAGCAGGAGAAAGGCGGGTGCACTGCACCAATGGCGCCGGCTCGAAGAATTGATTCGCTATGGACTCGCCACCATGGCCAGCGCCGCGATATCCTTCGGGTTGCCGGTCGCCCTTCACGAGATAGTTGGGCTAGCGGATACGTCATCGGTTGGCATCGGTCTCATCTGCGCCTTCGCACTCAACTTTGTCTCAATCCGCCTGTTCGTGTTCAGGAGCGACGGGGTAATCAAGCGACAGCTTATTGGCTTTCTTATATCTACTGGCCTTTTTCGTCTTGCGGAGTTCTGGGGGTTTTTGCTCCTGACAAAACTGGGCACCAACTACGCGGTCGCTTTAATCATCACGCTAGTATGCTCGTTCGCTGCGAAATTCGCGGTGCAGAAGTATCTCATATTTACACGTCCGAATCGCGGCGATAATCATCCGCTGCTCGAGAGAAGGTAGACAGACGTGACGCCCACAAACCAGACCGATTTCACCGCGAGCAATGCATCATATGTTTCTGCACAGAGCAAAATGGCCCTGCTACCGAATTATTACAAATGGACCTACTCTGCGCTGAAACCATATTTGCGAGGCAAGGTTGTGGAGCTTGCCGCTGGCGCCGGGTACGGGATTGGAACATATATCGATCAAACCTCGAAAGTCATTGCCGTAGATCACGATCCCGATCTGCTGCGTGTATTGAAATCTCAATATACCGATGTAGAAACTTTAGATGTCGACCTGCTGGGCGACTGGGAAGAACTGGATGGTGGCGCGGACGCGATCGTAATGATGGACGTAGTAGAGCACTTTGAAGATGACCTGGCATTTCTCAGAAAGGTCCACTCGAAACTCAAACCCGGCGGCCATGCGTTGATAAAAGTACCCGCGCAGGAAGCCCTCTACAGTCAGATCGATGTCGCCTCAGGCCATTACCGCAGATATGAAGAAAAGATGCTGAGAGCGCTTGCGGCTTCCTCAGGTTTCGAGGTGTGCCTCCTGCGACACATCAACGTAATTGGGTCCATGGTATACAAGCGCAAGAAAAACAACAAAAGTAATTTCTCAAAGACATTCAAAAGCAGTCAGCTTAAGTTGATTAATCTGCTCATACCCTTGATAGCCGCAGTCGACAGCATACTGCCGGGACCAGGCCTCAGTCTCGTAGCTGTTTTGCAGCGGCCGGAATAGTCCGTTGAACCACGCACAAGATCAGGTGGACCGCCCCACCCACGCCGCCTGCGAAAATAAGTTCGTCCGAGTTGCATTAACGCTCGGCCTCTTAACTTTCGCGGCGTATTTTGCGACTCTCAATTTTCTGACCACCTTTCGGCTGGACGACGACAATTTATACTACGTGATCTCAGGTTTGACTGCAGCGGCGCCTGATACGTTCAAATCCACATATAACACCCTCCTCTCCTGCGTTTCGATCAACGACGCCGGGGATACTGAAGCGAGCTTCGCTTCCCGGATGATCTTACGATATAACTACATCAGCAACTACACACTTATTTCTGCTATCTGGGGCGGGTTGTTCCGGCTCAAACTCCTGCCAAATTCCGAACTGGCCTTCGGTGCTGACGCTTTCATTTCAGCTTTTCGGTGGACACAGGTATTCATCGTGAACTTGGCTATCCTTGTGGTTGCTGCAGGTAGAGGCGGCGGAAGGAGAACGATTGCCGTTGCAGCGTCTCTGGTAGCATGTGCGGCCCTTGCTGCGTTCTACCAAAAGGCCGACCGACTGACAGTCGGCGACCCGCTCCTTTCCCTAAAGTTTGTTCTTTCTGCGCCTAGCTATTTCAATATATTCCACTTCGCTCCTCGCGGCGTATCTGCCTTCTTGCTTTTGGTCGCTTGTGTGTGGAGATGGCAGGGAAGCTTTCGCATTTTCTACGGCGCCATTTTCCTGCTGTGCTTTATCCACCAGAGCAATGCAACACTGATTATCCTAACGTTTCTCGGCATCGATGCACTCGTCAGACCGGCAATTTTCAGCGACCGCATCACATTGGTGTTCGTTGGCGCCAATATCCTCTGCATTTTCGCCAGGGAGGAGCTTACCAGCATCGTGGGCGTCACCAATCTCGCGGCGCTTATCGTCATTCTTGTCGCCGTTGCCTTTACCTCAAGCAGAATCCGCCTATACGAACGGATGTCCTACCGCGTGAGTCGGGTAACTGGCATTGCGCTCACAACCGAAGTATTGGACATATTCACCATAATTGCGGTGTGGCTGGCGTCGATGCCAGTTTTGCACGCGGCGGTCGGTCACGGGCTCGTCGATCAGTTCTCTGGAAGATACATATTCTGGCAACTCCACACTCGTTATGGCTCATTGTTCTTGGCTGTGATCTTTGCGGGGTTGGCCTATAAAGCTTGCGACTTCTTTGGCCAGCGAAGGCAAACCGTTTTTTTGCTACCGCTCCTAATTATCGCCGGGGCAATCTTCGATATCTTTGTTCAGCCTGACGCCGTACGTAATGCGAACTATGAAAATCTTTCGACTGCTATCCAACTAGGTTTGGCCGATGTTGATGCTGCTACGCGTCAGTATTGGACGCAGTCAAAACCTGACCTCACCCGCAATCAAGAGCAGATATTCTACTACACACTGATCTCAACCATTCTCAACAAGCCGGTCGGCTCTGCTCCAGTTATTGCCTGCCGAAAATAAGAACCAAGGCCTGCGGGCGTTGCGCCGCGAGGCGTTTGCTGATTGAGCGTTTCAGGCCAGCGGCTCAACGGTCTTTCGCCATCTGATACGGACTGTTTGACCTGCCACGGGTAATTTCCTCCAGATTGGATTAGAGTCCGGCCTATTGAAGGACGGACGCATGAAGAAGCAGAGATATACGGAAGAGCAGATTATTGCGGTGCTGAAGGAGCAGGAGGCGGGCGCGAAGGTGGCCGAGCTCTGCCGCAAGCACGGAATTTCGGACGCGACATTTTACAACTGGAAAGCCAAATACGGCGGCATGGAGGTTTCCGAGGCGAAGCGTCTGAAGGCTCTCGAAGAAGAGAACGCCAAGCTGAAGAAGCTGCTCGCCGAGCAGATGCTGGATGCCGCCGCACTCCGCGAGCTTCTTGCAAAAAAATGGTAGGGCCTGCCGCCAAGCGTGACGCCGTCGCGCATCTGAAGACCGTCATGGGTCTCTCGGAGCGACGGGCCTGCCAGATCATATCCGCTGATCGGAAGATGGTGCGCTATCGGCCGAGCCGACCGCCGGAGGTCGAACTGCGGGCAAGACTGCGCGACCTCGCCAACGAGCGACGGCGTTTCGGCTACCGGCGGCTGTTCGTCCTGCTCAAGCGGGATGGAGAGCCGTCCGGCGTCAACCGCATCTATCGGCTGTATCGCGAGGAAGGGCTTTCGGTTCGCAAGCGGAAAGCCAGACGGCGTGCCGTCGGCACGCGTGCGCCGATACTGGTCGAAGCGAAGGCGAATGCCCGCTGGTCGCCTGATTTCGTCCATGATCAGTTCGCCTGCGGAAGAAGATTTCGCGTGCTCAACATCGTCGATGACGTGACGCGCGAATGCCTGGCAGCGATCCCCGACACCTCGATCTCCGGCCGTCGTGTTGCTCGCGAATTGACGGCGCTCCTCGAGCGGCGCGGCAAGCCCGGCATGATTGTCTCCGACCATGGCACGGAGTTCACGTCGAACGCGATCCTCGCCTGGTCAAAGGAGCACAAGGTCGAGTGGCACTACATCGCACCGGGAAAGCCCATGCAGAACGGTTATATCGAGTCCTTCAACGGACGGATGCGCGACGAGCTGCTGAACGAAAGCCTGTTCTTCGGTCTCGATCATGCCCGCAGCGCCCTCGCCGAATGGGCAGACGATTATAACCATTCCCGGCCGCACTCATCGCTCGGATATCAGACCCCGGCACGCTATGCCGGAGCCATCGCCGCAACCGGCTCCAACGCTGCGCAAGATGAAAGCTACGCGTTTCCGCCGGTTGCTCCCACCGCGCCAAGTGGCGTAATGAAAACCGCCGAGGCTCTAATCGCCGCTGGATGAAAGTTCAGTGGCATGTATGGACGGCCTCCGCGTGGCAAGGGGCAGTTTGGTGTTTCCGGCAGATTGGTCGGGTGCAGGCATGTATACGGCCTTTGATTGCGGCGCGTTCATGCCGCTGGCCCTGATGTAGTCCGCTGATCGGATCCCAGACAGGTCAACGCGCTTTCAAGCGGCACCCACTGATCGGGTTTGTCCGATCCCGGCTCGACCGTTCGCCATCACGCCATCAGCACCTCACCAATTTCTGCATTCTCTGTGAGCATTCAAAGGGCGGCGGTCGCCTCAAAGCGCCTGCCCGTCGTCATCAACGCCCAGACGATCCGCGCCATCTTGTTGGCCAAAGCAACAGCGACGACGTTGCACGGCTTCTTCACCAGAAGTTCGGCGGCCCAACGCGTCGGTGCAACTTTAGCCTTGCCGCTGAAACGAAGCACCGCGTGCGCGCCCACAACGAGAAGCCGGCGGAGATAGGGATCGCCTTGTTTGCTGATCCTTCCGAGGCGGTCCTTGCCACCCGATGAGTTCTGCCGCGGCACCAGGCCTATCCATGCCGCCAATTGTCGGCCGGATTTGAAGAGCGACGCGTCGGTCACCGTCGCGGCAATTGCGCTGGCAGTGATCGGGCCAATTCCAGGGATCGTCTCAAGGCGGCGGCTCAGTTCGTTCGAGCGATGCCAAGCATGAATTTGGCGATCCAGCTCGCTGATCTTCTCGTGCAGCTCCCGCAACTGCCCGATCAGCGGAAGAAGCGCGGACCGCGCAAGCGGCGGGATGAGATCGTGATCATCGTCGTCGACCAACGCGATCAGCATTCCGACGCCGGCGATGCCCTGTCGCGTTACGATGCCGAACTCCGCCAAGTGGCCACGCAAGGCGTTCACCAGCATTGTCCGCTGCCGGATCAAAAGCTCGCGGACCCGATGCAGCATCAGCACACCCTGTTGCTCCTCGCTCTTCACTGGAACGAAGCGCATCGTCGGCCGCGTCACCGCCTCGCAAATCGCCTCGGCATCTGTCGCGTCGTTCTTCTGCCGCTTCACGTATGGCTTGACGTAAGACGCCGGCATCAGCCGAACCTCGTGACCCAGCGCCATAAGAACCCGAGCCCAGTGGTGTCCAGTCGCGCATGCGTCGATTCCGATCAGGCATGGCGGCAATGCCTTGAAGAACCCAACGACATCGTCGCGGCGCAGCCGGCGGCGGCTCACCGTCGCGCCGGCACCATTGATCCCGTGAACCTGAAATACATGCTTGGCGATATCCAAACCAATTGTGGTAATCTTCTCCGTGGACGGCTCTCCCTTATGTGACTTCGACAGCCACACTTTGGCACATTGCGATGCCGGGAGCGGAGGCCGTCCACCACATCAGGTCATGTTGAAAAAAGAGAAGACGGAGCATTTAGGCGACCGCCGGGATACTCTCCTGTGTGGGTCGGGTACCGCATTTACGCTTGTTCGTCTGGGGCTGCCTTGGTCTAAAATCGAGCATGATTTTTTAAGTTGGCGCCATATGAGCGAAACTAACCATCTGACATCATAAGTAATAATGTCATTTGACCCAGCGCAAGGTGATCTTCGACCGATGCGACACCAGACCCGCGTTGCGAAAAGCTTTACACAGGCCGTTCAGATTCTATTCAAGGACCTAAAGGCAAGATTGGGGATGAAAGACAAACTGGAGGCTACGCAAGGCCATGTTCGCAAAGAAAGCACTTCTCACAGTTTCCGTGTGCCTCACGGTTTTCGGAGCTGTTGCCCAGGCTCAGGATTTCGAGATCTATGTGGGACCGCGTGGATATCGCGAATACGACGGGGATCGGTATCGCGACAGCGATTGGGATCGCGGCCGCAATTGGGACGGGGGTCGCGAGGGGCGGCGAGGCCGGCAGCGCGTTGATCGCCGCAACCCAAGACTGGGACCTTGTGACCCAGAAGTTGCATTGGATCATGCCAGAGAGTATGGGATGCGAAGAGCTAGAATCGCCTCTATCACTCGCGACCGTATCGTGGTCACCGGCATTGGGTTCGAGGGCGAGCGCACACACATGGTGATCCTGAACGACGCTCGCTGTAACCGGATTAGATAGTCGATTCCAGGTGCTTAGCGGCCTCTTCTGCGCCGCCTCCCGGATTAGCTGCATCGTCAGCTCCATCTCGGGAAAAGCCGTCTTGAGCGGGCAGCTAGGTGTGAGCTTTCGGGGGGCGTCCATTCGGAGCGGGCTACCACACCTCTCGTCGGAAGAATCGCGGCGAATGAACATTCATAAGAATGCCCGACTGACGCCGTTGCGCCGGGAGGAAATGGCCCTTGCTGTTATCGAGGGGCATCTGACCCAGGCTCACGCAGCACAGACCTATGGCGTGGCGGCCAAGATCGTCGCCCGCTGGGTCGAGCGTTTCAAGGCCGGTGGTCGAGAGGCGATGCTCGATCGTTCCTCCTGACCTCATGCATGCCCCGGAAGACCAGTCAGGCGCTGGCGGAGCGCATCATTACGCTTCGCCGCCAGCGCCTGACCGGCAAGCACATCGCGATCGAAACCGGTGTATCTGCAGCGACGGTGAGCCGGGTACTCAAGCGCGCAGGCCTCTCCCGCCTCGAGGATATCGAGCCGGGCGAGCCTGTGCGTCGTTATGAACGCCAGGCTCCCGGCGAGATGATTCATATTGACATCAAGAAGCTCGGTAAGCGACAAGCCGATGGTCGGCGATGCGCGTGAGGATATCGCGAAGATAGGCCTTGGGATCGAGACCGTTGAGCTTCGCGGATTCGATCAGCGACAGAATGGCGGCGGCGCGATCGCCGCCCTTGTCCGATCCAGCGAACAACCAGTTCTTGAGGCCGAGCGCGATCGGCCGGATCGCCCGCTCGGCGGCGTTGTTGTCGATCTCGATGGTGCCGTCGTCGAGGAAGCAGCAAAACGACGCCCAGCGGGTAATCGCATAGCGGATCGCCTCCGCCGTGCTGCTCGAGCGCGGCAGTTCCGTAAGCATCTTGTCCCACCATCGCCGGAGCGCCTCGATCTTCGGTTTGGCCTGGCGCTGGCGGATGGTCTTGCGCCTGTCCGGCGGCGCTCCGCGGATGGCATTCTCGATGTCGTAGAGTTCGCCGATACGGACAAGCGTTTCCTCGGCGATCGGGTGCGTTCCGGGGCTGGTGGTCAGATCGAAGAACTTGCGGCGGACATGCGCCCATCAGGCCGCCTCCTGGATGGCGGCAGGTTTGTCTGGTTTGGTTGGCTCGTAGAGCTCGCGGAACCCCGCATAGCCATCGGCATGCAAGATGCCCGAGAAGTCTGCGCGGTGGGCTTTCGGATGCTCACCCTTGACCAGCCCGATCTGGCGAGGAGGATCGTTGTCCGTCACGAGCATCACGACGCCAGCCAAATAGCTGCAAGGGATGTATGCCGATGCGATGCGCAATGGCCGAGACGCTTGCGCCGGGCTCCATTGCCTCAGCCACAGCCCGCGCTTTAAAATCATCTGACCAGCGGCGCCGAAATTGCCGGGGGGCGCCCTCAAGTCGTTCCGGAACAGCCTCGATCATATGGAAGTTTCTAGTTCCAGAGCTAGGCGCAGACATAGAAGCTCACAGTTTGTGAATCGTCTGTCCGAAATACAGCGACCAACGCTACCGACGCCAGATGGGGTCAGCTTGTCGCTTACGAAGCTCGGCCGGTTTCATGAGGTCGGCCACCGCATCACCGGCGATCGCACTCGGCAGAGTTCGCGCAGAGGCAAGAGTTGGGGCGCCGGTTGGGAATGCGTTCATGTGGCTATCGACGATGCCTCTCGCATCGCTTTCTCACAGATATTGCCGGACGAGACGAAGAAAGCGCCGTGGCCCTTATTGAAGGTGGCATTGGCCTATTATGCCAGCCTCGGGATCGCGGTCGAGCGCGTCATGACCGACAATGGTCCCTGCTACACATCAAAGCCATTCGTCGAAGCTTGTGGCGACAATGGCCTCAAGCACGTCCGCACCAGACCAAAAACGCCTAACCAACGGAAAGGCCGAACGCTTCATCCAGACCGCCCTCAGAGAGTGGGCCTACGCCGGCACTGCGCGCCGGCGAACTGCCAGGATGGCTTCATCGCTATAATCAGTACAGGCCTCACGGAAGTCTAAACTCAAATCCACCAATCCCTAGGTTCTTACCCAGGACAACCTGTTGAGGCTCCACAGCTAGCCAACACGAATCGATGAACGTCTCACCTGCTTCGTTTATGGTGGCTTCCATGCCGTCCACCTGGGCAAATGCGCCTGCGTACAACGACGAGCGCCCGCATAAGTGCACTCGATTCATAAGTGGCCTCCAGATTGCTTGAGAGTTTGCGCTGAAGACGCGGTCTGGCGTCAAAAAAGACGATTGATCTTGTGCGGGTTTTGTACGATCAGCTTCTAGCCGAAGGGACTGCGCATGGATGATCTTTCGACTGCTCATTATACAAAGACAAAGACGTTGTCAGTGGGCGAACCAGGTTATCGTCCGGACATTGACGGCCTTAGAGCAGTCGCGATCACTTCTGTGGTCGTTTTCCACGCCTTCCCCAATGTTGCGCCCGGCGGCTTTGTCGGCGTGGACATCTTTTTCGTGATTTCAGGATATTTGATCTCGAAAATCATACTGAAGCAGACGGCGAATGGCTCTTTCAGCTTTCTCGAATTTTACGGAAGGCGGATCCGTCGCATTTTTCCAGCACTGATTGTCGTTCTACTTGCCACGCTGGCAGCAGGGAATACCCTCCTGCTGAAGCCCGAGATCGATCAGCTGACCAAGCATATTGTCGCGTCGACTTTTTTCGCGCAAAACTTTCTATTGCTTACGGAGACGGGATATTTCGATCGAGCATCCGACATGAAGCCGCTGCTTCACTTATGGTCTCTTTCGGTAGAGGAACAGTTTTACATTTTTCTCCCAATTCTGATCGTGTCCGTCAACGCAGTGCGGCTCCGGGTAGGTATCCCTGTATTCATGTTGGCGTTCGCCATTGCATCATACCGTTGGGGTCATCAGATATTGAAGTCGAGCCCTGAAGAGGCATTTTATCTGCCATATCTCCGCGCCTGGGAGTTGCTCGCGGGCGCCGTCTTAACGGCGACCGAAGGCAGGATAACGCGGATGCTTTCTCTTCACCGCGGGCTGCCGCACATCCTCGCACTGATCGGGTTCGGCATGATTTCGTACGTCATCTACGCGCTGAACAGCACAAGTCAATTTCCCGGCCGGGCTGCATTCTGGCCTGTTTTTGGGACCGTCTGTGTTATCGCGGCCGGAGCAGAGAACATCGTCAATAAACAGCTTTTGTCGAGCCGACCGTTCGTGTGGGTCGGCTTGATTAGCTATCCCTTGTATCTGTGGCACTGGCCGATCCTCTCGTATCTTAGGATAGTTGTCGGCAACACTCCGCCCTCTACCAGCAGACTCGTGGCAGTTGCTATCAGCATCGGCCTTGCTTACGCGACGTATCAAGCCGTCGAACGACCACTGCAGAAGGTGGTTTTCAAGCGCTACCCTTCGGCCAGTTCATGCACGCTGGCAATCAGCCTCTGCTGCCTTGCTGCCGCAGCGGCTATTGTGAATGCTGGATTGCTAGACCGCTATCGACCTCCATCGCTCATCAACAATACAGGGAATTTCACTTTCGATGGTCGATTTGAAACCGCTATCTGCCGGAAGACGTACCCCGACATCAAATCTCGTTTTTGCAACCTTGCCGAAGAGCGCCCCCCGACTGTGGCTTTGATCGGTGACTCCCATGCCATGTCGTTCTACGATGGGTTGGCACCTCTCGTGTCGGCCCACAATGGCAACCTTCTGAACATCGGCGGCTTCTCCTGCATGCCAGTGTTTGATGCACCGATGCATAGCCACGGCTATCCATTTCGCACGACCGAATGCATCGGCGCAATCAATGCTGCTTTGGCCGAAGTCGTGGGGAACCCACACATCTCGACGGTCGTGCTGGCGGGCAGGCGCTTCGTTAACACCCTTTCAGATGACGAGCGTGCTGCCGTCGAGAAAGCATTCCGCGTGACATTCGATCGCCTGAGGTTGGCCAACAAAAGGATCATTTACATTCTTGATTTTCCGGAACTGCCACTCGATCCGCACGCGTGCGTAAGGTCATTGCCCTGGGTCACCCCCGACTGCCTAGTAGATGCCTCACAACCGCTCGCTCTGCGCAAGGCACAGGTGGATTTCATCGCCAAGCTCGCCAGAAACTACCCCGATGTTAAAGTATTGGATCCTTTTGAGGTGCTCTGCCGCAATGGCACTTGTCCCGTGATAGTTGCCGATAAAAGCCTTTACATCGATGACAGTCATCTATCGCGCGATGGTTCGGCCTTTGTGGCGCCCTTTCTGGCTGATAGCATTTTTCATTCTGGTCAGAATGCTGCGACCTTCCCAGCACAATAACTTCCCGTAGCTCCGCCAGAAAAGATGCGGTCGTAGGCTGCTCGCGTTCGCCCACCTTGCACCGCTAGTTTCAATACCTGTACTGCCGGGTACTGTGCTGCCACGCGACGAACCGTTGCGCAGGCCGCACGAGCGTCTTGCCGAGAACACTATGCTTTTGAGCCAACATTATTCACGAGGAGGATTACCTTGCATCGGCGGAAAACGGCCGGTTTTCGGTCGCTTATCTCCGGCCAGACTGACGACGTATGTCGCCCATGGTGCTGGCGATTACAATTGCCAAGACAAATGACGCCAGAATGAACGCGGCGATAATCTTGCAGGCCACCTAGATTAGATGTCTCGCTTATAAGTCATTTTCTTAGATACAGGTTGGTATTGGAATTGCCAGTTATGAAATGCAGTCATTGGGTTCCAGTTATCACGCAAGAATGCCAAGCTTTTAGACGCAGCGATGCACCGAAGCTGTATACGGATGATTTTTCGGATGCTACTTAAATTCTGTTAAGTTCTTGATGAACCTCCAAGAACCATTCGACGAAGGCTTTGACGCCGACATCTAGCGTTGTGCCCGGCTTGTAGCCCGTCAGCGCGACGAGCAGATCAGGGGCGGCGAAGGTGCGCGGCACGTCGCCCTTCTGCATGGCCAGCATCTTGCGGATGGCAGGACGGCCGAGCGCCTTTTCCACCGTTTCGACAAAATCCATCAGACTGACCGGCTGGCCGCCGCCGATATTTACGACGCGGAAAGGCGCCTGTCGCGAGAGCGTTTCGATGCTCGCGTCGGCCAAACGATTCTCTTCGCGCGGAGCAATGGCCGAGAGCCGGACGATCGCTTCGATGAGATCGTCTATATAAGTGAAGTCACGGCTCATATTGCCTTCGCCGTAGATCTCGATCGGCTGGCCTTCGAGCATGTTCTTGGCGAATTTGAACAGCGCCATATCGGGCCGGCCCCATGGGCCATAGACGGTGAAGAAACGGAAGGCCGTCGTCGGAATCTTGTGGAGATGGGCATAGCTGTGTGCCATCAGCTCCATCGATTTCTTCGTCGCGGCATAGATGGTCAGCGGTTCGTCGGCACGGTCGGTTTCGCGGAAGGGGACAGTCGCGTTGGCGCCATAGATCGATGATGTCGAGGCCAGCATCAGATGGCGGACTTCAACCCGCCGGGCGATTTCCATGATGTTCCAGGAGCCTTCGACATTCGAATGTATATAGGCTTCGGGATTTTCCAGGCTGTAGCGAACTCCGGCTTGCGCGGCGAGATGGATCAGGATGTCAGGCGCGGCCGCGGAGACTGCCGCTTCCAGCGCCGGCCGGTCCTCAAGCATTGATATGACAGGCCGGAAGGCAGGAAACTGAGAGAGTGCAGCGTGGCGCATCTCTTTGAGCTTGACGTTGTAATAAGGAGTGAGGCCGTCGAAGCCTGTCACCTCATGCCCTTCCTGCAACAGGCGCCTAGCCAGATGAAAACCGATAAAGCCGGCAGTACCTGTAATGAAGTAGCGCATTCCCACCTTTCTCGGCTCCCTGCCGACCGTTTCTTCTCGACATAGATACGGGTTTCACCCTTCGAACGAGGTGAGCGGCCCGCTTCTTTGATCGTTTGCTTGCTTTTGACCGCCCTCTGACAGGCGTCAAGGGGCTAAGCCGTAAAGATCCAGCACCCCCTCGACGACTATAGGTAGGGAATACTTTGTCGACGCAAGCTTACGTCCTTCTTCTCCAAGCGCTTCGCACTTTCCATGGTCGAGTAAGAGCGCTCTCAGCGCAGCGGTCAAGCTCTCGATATCACGAGGTTTGACCAGCAGCCCAGCTTTGCTATCGACGACCAATTCGCGGCATCCGGGCATATCAGTGGTGACGATCGGGCGGCCGCAAGCCATGGCCTCGATGAGAACCTTAGGCACGCCTTCCCCATAATAGCTCGGCAAACAAACGATCGAAGCTTGCGCAAGCGTCTGGGGCATATCCTCACGGTGACCCCACCACTCAACAACACCTTCGGAAACCCAACGCGCCAATTCGCTTTCAGGTACCGATGCGGGATTTTCGCTATCCGGTTTCCCTACCAGCACAAAGCGTGCATTCACGCCCTCGGCCCGCAACAACTTCGCCGCTTCGACGAACTCGCCTATCCCCTTGTCCCGGATCATCCGGGATGCAAGCATCACTATAGGGTCAATCGTGACTAACGGCGTGGGCACATAAACGTCCAAATCGACGCCGGCGCCGTGGATAAGATGGACTCTAGCCTCATCGACGGCACATGCACGGGTCACGACGTCGAAGTCTTCCCTGTTCTGGACAATGACAGCCGTACCCTTCCTGTTGAGCAGGTAGCGAAAGACCGAAACTATAAATTTCCTTAGAATTCTCGCCTTTAGGTTTTGGGATGAAAATACAAACCCCAGGCCACCCAACGCATTTATTCGTCTGGAGACGCCTGTCCACATGGCGACGATGCTGCCATACATGACCGGCTTCATTGCAACGTTGTGAATTACATCAGGCTTTTCGCGCGCTACAACCGAATAGAGCTCCGCGATCGCACCAAGTTCCCGAAACGGGTTCAGGCTTGACCGGACAAGCTGCCTCAGAGGCACAACGCGAATCCCCTGTTTTTCAATTTCATCCCGATGATCCGTCACTCTCGTTGCTACAACCACCTCGCAACCTTTTGCTTTCGCGGCGACGGCCAGCGGCAGGCGATGAGAATGGAAGTACCAATCCTCGGTTACAAAGAAGAGCACCTTCAAGCTTATTCACTCCGAGGGGCTGAAACGATTGCCAGTTTACACATGGTCACCATCTGCGGCTGCCCGGCAATTTTCCAGATGAGGCCGTGAACGATTGGAAACTGATGGCCTCCCATTTGTCGAGCACCTCTTCCAGAGCCGCGCCGGCATGGGCGACTTTGGCGGGCTTCGACAGGCGAAGGCGAAGCTCGCCGTCCTGCATGAGCTGTCGCAAGCCGGCGGCTAGGGCGATCGCTTTTGTAGGCAGAGAATCCACGAGGAGACCGTTTTCTCCGCTTCTGATGAGCTCGTTCGTACCAGCGCAGTCACTGAAACCAATCGCTGGCAGTCCGTGAGCCAGCGCTTCCACAGTCGCCAGGCCAAGGCTTTCATAGGCAGATGAGATCACATAGAGCTGCGCTGTGCTATATTCGGAGGAGATATCCGGCGTGCTGCCAGGGATGAGCACGCGATCCGATAATCTTAGGCGCTTTACCTCTGCCTCTATCGCCGCTCTCTCGTCGCCATCTCCGACGATTTTCAATGTCCACTCTGGAAAATCGCTGGCGATCAAGGCGAAGGCTTGTACCAGTGTCATATGATCCTTCTGCGGATGAAGTCGCCCGACTGCGAGGAGGGTACGCGCCGACTCCATGCCAACAACGTCAGCCTGCCGATCAGCAGACCACCCGGTCGGATTGGGTAGCACGTCCATCTTGGCGCGGATCGCGGGCGGATACAGCTGTTTCATCTGGCTTGAAACAGCTGTAAACCGCTTAACAAATGGAGCGGACAATTTGAGCAGCATCCACTTGAGGGGCGTCCCGTTGTAGCGAGCAGGCACATTATGCTCGCTGGCTATAATGGGCAGGCCAGATCCCATTAACGCGAAAGCGATTGGTGTGTAACTCGATGGCATGAATGCCAGAACAACATCGGGAGCCAATTCGCGGATACGTCGCCGCAGCCTGATAAGCGGGAGCGGCATCAAGCCGCGGATCTTTAGCGCATGTCGTTTTATCTCCAAGTTTAGGGGATAAAAGGAAGATGCCGATATACCATCCAACGTCAGAATCGAGACGTCGTGACCGCGATGGTGAAGACCGTTCACCACTTCCGCAAAAACACGCTCGGCGCCGCCACCAAGCGTGGTCACTGATTTGATGCAAAACAAAAATTTCATCAACTGGCCGCTTGCTTCAGGACATTCTCCCAGCGATCAAAGCAGGCTGAGGGCAGGTATCGACGCATTGAAAGGCGTGCATTGCCGCCCATTTCGGCCCGCCGGACATGATCAGCCATCAAGTCGCCCAATGCTTTCGCAAGGCTGTCAGGCGAACCGTTCCCCTCAGCCAGCAAACCTGTTCCGCCGTGCTGTATCAAATCGCAGACTCCTGCGCAATCGCCATAGCCTACGGAAGGCAGGCCGTGCGCAAGAGCCTCGGCCAGAGCATTTGGAAAACCTTCCCACCTGGACGGCAGGCAGAACAGATTGGATGAGATATAAACTGACGCCACGTCCGAGGTCGTGCCTGTCAGAAATACGCGTCCCCGCAGGTTGGGGCTGCTATCGATCATCTCTTGGAGGGACATCCGGTTCTCGCCCTCACCGACGATTTTCAGATCCCAGTCTACAAACCGATCTGCGACGATTGAGAAGGCCTGCAGCAGAGCGTGATAATTCTTTTGATAGCTCAGTCGGCCGACCGAGAGCAGCGTGAAGCGGCCCTGTCGGTTTGCGGCCCCAGCGACGGCAAATTCATGAGCCTCGGAGACCGGATTGGGCGTCTCGACGATTAGTTCATGAAGAGCCTTCGGGTAGTAATCCCGATATCGGTCGAATTGCACTGTGATGCGTTTTGCGAAATGAAAGCTGAAATGTTCTTTTCGTTTGCTCCACGCGCTGTTGGCATATTCATAAAGCGTGGGCGCTGTACGTTCGGCCGCGATCAGAGGGATTCCCATTCCGGCTGTATAGGACAGCATAGCCCGAAACGGGCCGCCTTGAAAACAAATGATGACGTCCGGAGAGAACTGGGAAACGGATCTGCGAATCTTCGGCACGCGCTGCAAGCGCGTCAAAACATTCGCCTTCCGAGCGGCATCGCCCGTGTGTAGCTTGTACCAGCCTATTTCCGAGGCCATCGGATAAAAAGCTTCCGCATCGTCTCGGTCCCAGCTCAGAAGGGCCACTTGGTGTCCGCGACGGACCATCTCGTTCATGATGGTCACGATCATCCTCTCAAGACCACCAGCCATCTTATGCATCGCGCGGGCGACAAATAACAACCTCATTGTATATTCCTTTTATTCATGCGCCTCTCATGACGAAGGCGTTTCGGCCCTGTTGCCAAAAGGTGTGAGGTGGCGAGAATAGGATTTCTTGTGGAGATAAGGAGGAACTGGACAACGAACCGAAAGTACTGCCGCTTGAAATGGTGATATCTCAGATTCGGCCAATGGCTGGCATAATGATATTTGCCGATAGACCGCAAATATCCCTGATGTTTTTTTGCGACTGCGATCTCGGCAGTGCGATTTGCGTCTGGCGACTTGTCGGATCCCTGGGTTGAGTGCTGCAGGAACAGCTTTTCGGCCGTCCCGATAAAACAGCCGCCCGCGAGCGCGAGACGAATGGCGAAATCGATATCCTCAACGCGCTTTAACGACGCGTCAAAGCCGCCGAGCTTCAGGAACAGCTCTCGCCTAGCCATCAGCGCACATGTGGGGGTGCCCGAACCATAAAAGTAATCCGGCCTCCGCCTATAAAAGAGGAGATAATCCGCGACGTCCTTTCCGCATGGTGTGGTCCCCGTGGACCCGATAGCGGGAAGGGGTTTGAGATGGCCGTTGGGATAAATCCGCTCCCCTGCGGCATAGCACGCAACCGCCCGAGATCCGTTCGAAGCCTCGAACGACTTTATCGCGGCAACCTGCAGCATTACCCGCTTGGCGGCGCTCTCGTCATCATCATCGAAGAAAACGATGAAGTCTCCGGTCGCTGCTTCAATGATGGTGTTTCTTGCCTTGGCAGCGCCCCCATTTTCGCGGTGACTAATGAGGCGGATCCTGGGATCATCAGCAGTCAAAGATGCGACATACTCGGCCGATCCGTCTGTTGACGCATCATCGACGATGAGGATTTCGAGATCGGGCCAATCCTGCGACTGGGCGCTCCTGATAGCTTTGCCGATGGTGTCGCGTGCATTGTAACAGGTAATGCCAACGGTGACGCGCTCGCTCTGGTGCATGGATGTCACTTGCGATGGAACAGGGAAAAACTACGGTTGCTATCAAGCTGCGGCAGTGCATACCACAGGCGGGACCACGTCAAAAATGGATGGGTTATGGCGCTGATCATCAGTTTGCGGATAAAGGCAGGCTGGTCGCCTCGTAACCACAGATACTTTGTTTTCATCCATTCCCTCGAAAAGCGATAGTGTTCCTTGTTTTTGAATGCAGTCTCGTGCTTGTCGATGACCTGGAGCTTGTAATGGAGCTCCTTATCGAGCGACTTATCGAAGCTGTATGTCAGCTTCTGGGTCACGAGCGGTTCAGCGATCCCAATAAAGTGACCGCCCGCTCTTGCCACGCGCACGCAGAATTCCATGTCTTCGGACCTACGGAAGGCAGGATCAAATCCGCCAAGCTCTATGTAAGTCGAAGTCCTTGCCATCTGAGAGCACGTAGCGACCGCGCCGTAGCCATCCTCGACCGGCTCGCCCCACAAGAGCCGCCCCGCAACGGCCAGACCATGAGGCGCCTCCCTTTCCTGGGAGCATCCCATCGTTCGCTCTACGCGTTCAGTGCCATCGCGGGCTATCTGCCTCCTGGCTGTGTGACAGACTAACGGTACCCTTTCAGGAATTCTGGCTTCATACTCGACAATCCGCCGGTATTGCTTGGCGACTCTTTCTGGATCGCTCATATCATCGTCATCAAAGAACGCAAGAAAATCGCCTCTGGCTTCTGCTATTATTCGATTACGAGCCGCAGCTACTCCTGAATTATGAGACTGACGGAACAGCCGAAGCTGTGGATGTTTCTTGGCGATCTGCTCTACCAACTCGAACGTCTGGTCGCTCGATCTATCATCAACGACAACGATCTCCAGTGGCTCCCAACTCTGAGCAACGGCCGAAGATATGGCACCGGCAATATGCCTCTCGGCATTGAAGGACGTGATGCCAATGGTGATCAGCGGAGCCATTCGGTTACTCTTTCGGAATCCGAGCATACGAGGTAGGGTACCCGGTGGCCGTCGATAGGCCTAACCGTTTGCCACGGCGACGGGCTGGGCCTGATTGCCAGACCGCCTGCTGGTCAAAAAAGGTTGCACAATCATGTTAGTTCCGCACAACGCCATGACGAAGAGGATTGGACCGGGCAATAGCCAGGCCTGGGTCTGGTTGAATATGGCGTTCACTATGAAGAATATCGCGAACGCGGAACCTGATTCTCCGGGCTGCGCGAGCAGGTTTCGGAAGCCGACAACACAAATTAGGCCAATTATGCTCATGGCTGCGATCAGAAAGAAGGGACCATACCCGGCGCCAAACTGAAGATACGGAGACTGGATAGTGCCGACCATAAGCCAATCTTCCCGTGTTATGTTGAGCCTGTCGTTTAGCCCCCAAGGATTCGCTTCCGTCATGAGGTTAGCTAGCTTCTCTGGCGTGTTGGGGAATCTCGATCCCGGATAGCCGCCGTCGAGCGTCATCCACAGCCCCGCGACGGCACCATAGATTCGGATGCGCAAGGGCCTTTTGATTTTGTATTCAAAGCAATTGTCACCGATGCAATCAGCTCCGTTCGTTGTCTTTTGAAACCAAGTCTTATTGCTGCCAAGTTGATACGCAACCTCATTTCCAACCGAAATCATAGTCGGCGAAACGAGGACGGAAGAATAATACACGGGTATAGCCGTCGCTATTGTGAGAGCTACCGTCGTGAAGAGACCGCGATAATGCAAATTCGGCCCGAAATACAATAAACCAATCTGTATGATCACCAATACTATGCCAATTCTCCCCCCCGAGAGGAGGATTGCAGTCGCCAAGACACATCCCAACTTGGGGCGACGAGAAAGGAGCGACCATATGTAAACCGCTGCCAGACAAGTAGTTACGTCATCGCCAAAATACCAAAAAGCTCTCTTATAGAAGTCGGAATAACTATAAACTTCGCCGACATCAAACAGAAAGCTGAAGTGGATCAGGAGCGCCACGACCACGCCGGCGAGAGCAAGAAGCCATGGACGAAAATTGTAAATTCCGTATGCGATGACCCCGCCAAACGAAACAAGCAGCATCTGCACAGCGTTGGATTCGATTATTTGCGGCATCCGTTCGTCTCCGCTCCACCAAAGATTGTCTCGTTTCCAATCTGCATGGAGATAGCCTCCATCCTAATCAGAATGTTCACTCCCTTCTCGCACTGATGAGGTAGCCTAGGGCACATCTAACAGCGGGATGGTCTTGGTTGAACTTAGCTTCTCCATCCTTCCGGAACTTCCAACGTGCAAGGAGGTAGTCGATTGTTAAGGCAATACGAGTGCGCGTGCGCTTGAAGGGGCCAGGCAGCCCGGTAACGCTGCATGCCGTCGAGTACGGCCCCCAAAGCAGGGCAGTTGTGGATATAAGCGTGAAGCCGCACTCGTCGAGCAACGTTTGCCAATAAGCTGGCGTTCCCCTGATGTAGTCGCTGGGATGACCATGAACTCGAAAGATAAACGGTACGATAAAATGTAGACGTCCGCTCTTCTTTAATACCCTCTGGAGTTTGATCAGCGTTTCTTTTCCCTGATAGACATGTTCGAAAGTATTGAACGACACGACGGCATCATAGCGGTGATCGGCGCAAGGCAAGGGACCATCAGGCTCAACGAGATACGTTGGTTCGGTGCTAGGGTCGATATTTGCGGACTCGTACTCGAAGGGAGCGCCGGGCTTAATCCATTCTTTGACGTGCTGGCTATAGTTGGTTCGGCTACCACCACCAAAATCCAACACCAATCCCTCAAGGCCCAGGAACTTCAAGCGTTCATATTCAAGGCATCTCAACGTGCTGATGGTTCCGGCACGCTTGAGCATATGCAACAGGCGCCGAAAGGTAGGGATATCAAACCCAACGAGGCCACTTCCGTCTTGAAATTCGCGCATGTTTCCCCGCAACTCTTACTTCCGGCACAACAGAAGCGGCTTGTCCGATCGACGGCCCAGCACCTCGGTCACCATTTTGAAATGACTGGAAATCGCCTTTCGAACGCGTTCAGTATCGCAGATAGCCGGATGGAGTTCGATAACCAGGCACTTTACCGACGCGAGCAATTCCGGCTTTGCACACAGGAAATCTTCTTCGGAACCCTCAATGTCGATCTTTAGGATATCTACCTCCGTTCGGTTGCCGATACTGTCCATCAGAGTTTGAAGCGTTATCGTTTGGACTTCCAAATCACCTTCAGAGGAAACCCGGTGGCTCATCGAAGGTCCTGCGGTCGAAAAGCGTAACCGCTTTCCGTCAGAACCAGAGGCTGCGAAGTTGACTACGCGCCAATTCGCATAACGAGAACTGGCGTTTTTTGTCGCCACGGCGAAGGTATGGATATCGGCCTCAACACTTAGAATGTTAGCTTGAGGATTGACCTTGAGAGCCCAAGCAGCAAAGGTGCCGATATGAGCGCCTACGTCCAGCACGCATGGCGCCTCGGCAGACAGCAGATCAGCGTCCAGAAATGCATATTCGCGCTCGTGGAGTACCTCCACAATGGCATTGCTGTCTATGCCCCTGAAAAACAGCGGCTTCCCGTCATACTTCACCTCGAGCAGGCCGAGGGGATTTCTTTTTCGCCGAATAATCGTGCGCGCCGCAGCGACAGGACCTCCGGCCATCGGTGTGAGCCAACGAAGCGTCTGAAGGAGTTTTTTAAATCGTGTTATCATGCGATATTCGGCTGATTTCATTGCAGCGGCATTCCTTGCGGTGACGCTTGTACGAGGTCTCGAAAGAGTTCCTCATTCTCTAGCAAAGTTTCGTATGAACCTCGCGCGACAAGCCGGCCACGATCCAGAAGGACGATCTGGTCACAGTTGCGTACCGTCATCAAGCGATGGGCTATTATGACAATCGTTTTGTGCTTCCCGAGTTCAGATATCGCTTTCATTACCGCCGCCTCTGTCTGGGTATCCAACGCACTAGTCGCTTCATCAAAGACAACCACTTGAGGGTCTCTATACAAGGCACGCGCGATGCCCAAGCGCTGCCGCTGTCCTCCGGAAAGACGGGTTCCCCGCTCGCCAATGATCGTGTCGTAGCCATTAGGAAGTTCGTTCACGATGAAGTCATGGATGTGCGCCTGCGTAGCCGCCCGCTTCGCCGCTTCATTATCAATTTCCGAACGAGGAACACCGAATGCGATATTGGCCAAGACCGTGCTGTCTGCGAGAAAGATCTGTTGAGGCACATATCCCAAATTCAACTGCCATGCGCGGATATTGCGCATGTCCAGAGGCACGCCGTCTACAGTTATGCGTCCGGACGTCGCCGTCGTAAGACCGAGAAAAAGATCAACAATCGTGCTTTTGCCCGCGCCTGTTTGTCCAACAAATGCGACGGTACTATTAACAGGAATGTTCAGACTAATATTGCTTACGGTCTTCGATTTTGCAGACTGATATTGAAAATCGACATTCTCGAAGCGAACTACATTTCGGAATGGCAATGGCTGGTCCGGCCGAGCGCCTATTGGAAGACTATTCTGCTTTAGAGACAGATCGCGCAGCAACTCATCAAGTGCAGGGAGAGCGAATCGCACCTGTCCAACACTGCGAAACACATCCTGGAACGCCGGAAGCAGCCGATAGCCGGCAAAAGCGAAGAAGCTCATCAGAGGGAGTATTTCGTCAACCCTGTCCCCACGCGCTATCCAATAAAGCAGTACGCCAAGCATGGATCCGAACGCAACAGCTTGAATAAAGTAGAACGGAAGTTCGCGAGTAATCATCGTCATTGATTGATGGTGGGCATAGGCTTTGGATGGCACTCCGAATCGAGACAAATACTCCTCTTCCCGCCCGAGCAACCGCAGTTCCTTGATGCCTTGCAACGCCTCTGCGGCAACAACGAACCGGGCATCATTGGCTTTAAGGCGTCGTTCGCCAGAATACTTAACGCGTTGCCGTGTGAACGCGTCGATTGCAATGTAGCTCAGTCCAAAAGAGCCGGCCAAGACGCCAGATGTCGCTGGCTCGACAACAATCAGCAGAACCACGATTGCAGTGGAAACGACTATCCCCGCAAGAGCGCGCATACCAGGCAGCATAACGTTGCCGGCAACCTCCTGGACTTCAGACAGCAGCGATTTCGACAAACTCGATGTGTTTTTCTCCAGGAAGAATTCATAGGGCTGGGCCATATAGGTCTTAAGGAGACGCATCGATATTGCGTGAATTCGCATCACTGAAAAACGTTGTATGGCGACAACCGTCAATGCACGTAGACTGAGGCTGAACAGCAAGAAAACGAGCATCACCACGCCCAATGCGATCAGGAAGGTGCGCGTGTCCTTAAAAGCAAATGTTTGATAAGCGAGTGAGATAAAATGATTGGTTTGAATTATATCAGGGTTTGCTAACACGCCGATAAATGGCAATATGCTAGCCACACCCGCAACTTCAAGAAAAGCAGACATTACCATCAACGAAAATATCATCGCGGCCCGCAGGCGCTCGCGAGCATCTAATACCGAATAGAGCTTTCTCAGTACTGCCAAGAATTTGCCTCGCAGGTTGTCAGGGAAGGCTAACTAGCAATCACGGTGCCATGTAGCAACCAAATAAGTCGTCGCTACAGGACGAAGGCTCCATATCCATACGAGCGATGTCGCTCCGGCCTCTCGTCCATTTCGTGATAGTGATATAATTATCGAACGCTGTTAAGCGCCCACCGGCGCGCCATTTGCTGTGGTTTTTATTGCTGAAAAGGGCCGGCAATAAATGTCTATCCTGGTGCACCCGACCTGAGATTACAGGGCAGCAACTTCTGATAGATAAGCGGTGCGGAAGGCTTTGATTTCCGATTATTTCAGTTGCGCTCGTTGCAGAAAATGACAAGAAGGTGGTTGTCTGATTGA
>NZ_JACHYV010000013.1:159359-164169 GCF_014193135.1 Rhizobium sp. BK049 | reverse complement strand
GCGTTGACTTGCCGGCGCCGGCAAGGCCGACAACAGCGGCAATGCCGCTGCCGCCGGTGACATGGCGGATGGCATCGACCTGTTCCGCATCGAGCCGAAAAGGATGTTTGGGATCGCCGGTCTCGACGCGCTCGATCGCCGCATCGACCTGACGAGCCGAAACGCCGAAGCCTGCTTGCTCCGACAGAACCCGCGCCGACTGCGCCATGTCGTATTCGATGCGCAGCATGCCCCGAGTGGTGAAGACTGCCGGGTCTGAGACCTTAAGCGTTTCTCCCTCGAACTCTTGCGGCTTCAGCATCACCAGTTCATCCGACGCCATCAGTCGGGCACGGATATTGGCGAAGTCCGAGGGATCGTCGACATAGCGATGCAGTGCCCTGGCGATATCCTTCTCGTCGAAGGTCGAGCGCTCATTGCCGAGCTGCTTCAGCAAAAGCTCCGGCTCTGCCAGCAGCCGGACGGCCATCTCCTGCCGCCGCGCGAGATCGGCTGGCGCGAAGTAGAGCTCCCTCCTCTTTCGCGCCAATGCCGCCTTCTCCGGCGCGAGATGCCTTTGCGCGATACCGTCGAAACCCTGCTCGGCATAGGAGCGACCGTCGAGGCGGATCTCATGACCGGCGAGCGCCAGATGCCGATTGGCTGTTTCCGCCCAGGCGATCTTCCAGGCCTTCAAGGTTTCCTTGTCGCCGGCCCAGCGTTCATAGATGATCTTGCCGGTGTTCTTACGACGTAATGGCTCCCCATTTTCCCCTAAAACAGGAGAGTTTTTCGGACCAAAGCCATCTTCGGTCAACGCCCGCAATGTAGTCATCATATGGATGTGTGGATTACCGTCCTTGTCATGATAAACCCAATCGGCGACAATCCCAGTCGCGGTAACAGTGTCCCGCACAAATTCGCGCACCAGCGCGACGTTCTCCACCCTCGTCAATTCCTCTGGCAGCGCGATGATCAGCTCGCGGGCGAGCCTCGCGTTGGCCTGCGACTCGAACGCCTCCACGGCATTCCACAGTCCCTCGCTCGCCCTCGCGACCGAATAGCCGTCGATCAGCTCGCGCAGCCAAGCGGGAATTTGCTCAGGAAGCGCCAGTTCCTCATGCGCCAGCTCAGGACTTCCGCTGCGATAGCTGAAAGATCTGCCCACCTGGCGATCCGTCATTCGTGTGCGATGACGATAAGCGGCGGCCGCGACGACGCTACGTCCCGCGCCCCTACTGATCACCTGCGCCCTCACAAACATGATCGCCACTAATGTCTCCTGCCCTTGAATCAAGTTGCACCAGCGAGCCCGTCGCTACCGGAATAGACGGACCGAAGGAGCCACCGCCCCGCCGACGACGTCTTCAAATCCTTTCCTTGCACGGTGTAATTTTCGAGAACCACAACCTACGTCATTTTACTACCTCAATCAAGGTAGTATAACGCACAGGGGTTTGAACTGCCTGTTTTGAGCTCCGCGGGTTGCGGTACCCAGCGAACAAGCGGACGAAAAGACGGTTTGGAGACCTAAGGAAATGGCTTGGCCGTACAGAATTTGTCGTAGACGGTGCAGGATCTTTCGCCTATCGATGGTGCTATGAAGTCGTCCCTCAACCATATGCCACTCCGCAAACAACGCGAGATTGGCCGTGTTCTGGAGATCCTCCACGAGGAATTCGAGGATGCGCTGAAAGACGGTACGGCCGAGTTCAAAAAGCGCGGCCGGATCTTGAAGATTATCCTATTTGGCTCCTACGCCAAGGGTGGATGGGTTGATGAACCTTTCACGATGAAGGGTTATCGTTCTGATTTCGATCTCCTCATCATCGTCAACAACCGCAAGCTCTGTCATTTCGCCGAGCACTGGCACAAGGCCGCGGACCGGCTGATTCACGAAAAGACGATCGAAACGCCGGTAAGCTTCATCGTCCACTCCATTCGAGAGGTGAACAACTTTCTCAAAGAAGGGCAGTACTTCTTTTCCGACATCCGGAGGGAAGGCATTGTTCTCTACGAGCTCGATAATGAGCCGCTCGCGGAGTCTAAACCTCTTTCCCCGGCAGATCTTTTCAAACTTGCGGACGGACATTTCGATCAAAGATTTCGGGCGGCCACACGCTTTCTCCAAATGGCAACGCTAGCGATTGAGCGGGATTTTGCAGAAAACGCAGCATTCGAGCTTCATCAATCCATCGAGCAGGCCTACTCCTGTGTGCTGCTAACGCTCACTAATTACGGCCCGCCGTCGCACAACATCAAATTCCTCCGCTCACTCGCCGAAGAGCAGGTCCGACGTCTCGCCGAAGCCTTTCCTCGTGATCAGCATCGTGAGCGCGCCTGGTTCAACACGCTGAACGAGGCATATGTGAAGGCGCGGTATTCGAAGCATTTCGAGATCAGCGAGGAGGCACTTGGCTGGCTCGCACAACAAACCGCTTTATTGCTTGATCTGGTCAAAACGGTTTGCGCCGAGCATCTGGCGAAGCTTCAGCGGCACTCCCAATGATGTCCCCGGAAGTTCATGTCGTCACTACCCAGAATTAGCCAAGGCAACTGCGGACATTTCAGCGGGAGGCACCCTCCGCGATCTCAGACTGTTGCTGGCGGGCGGTGTCAGCAAAATGCTGTGGCGACGCGGCAATGTCCGAGCGAGGATTAAGCAAACAAGAAGTCCCACGACTGCAGGCTTGAAAGAGCGACATTCTTCAAGGTTATGGTGTTGTCGGAATCGGCCATGATAATCGTATCATTCCCGAACTGCTCGCTTGCCGCAAAAAGCGATTCCCAGTCGACGAAGATGCCGTGATCAATCGAGATCGCGTCATGTGCGGAGCCGGTTCCCACGAAGTTCGTGATCGTATCGTGGCCCCAGTTCGCCGAATAAACGAAGAGGTCGGCTGCCGCGCCACCCGTGAGGGTGTCATTGCCGGCGCCACCGGTCAGCGTATTAGAACTACTGCCACCGACGATAACGTTGTTCAGCGCATTCCCCGTGCCCGCAAACGGCCCTGTTCCGATAAAGGTGAGGTTCTCGACATTGGCGGCAAGCACATAGCTCGCCAGGTTCGTGCGAACCGTATCGGTCCCCTCATTGGCGGCTTCGGTGACGAGGTCACCGGCATTATCGACGATATAGATATCGTGGCCAGCCCCGCCGATCAAGGTATCCGCATTGGTCCCGCCATTCAGCACATCATTGCCGGCGCCGCCGGTGATCGTATTGGCGAGACCATTGCCGGCGCCGCTGAAGTTGGCGGATCCGGTGTAGGTCAGGTTCTCGACATTGTTGCCGAGCGTATAGCCGACAAGCGCCGTCCTGACCGTGTCCGTCCCCTCGCTCGCATTCTCGATCACGATGTCGGTCGCAATATCGACGACGTAAACATCGTCTCCAATCCCACCCAACATCGTGTCGGAACCAGCCCCGCCGATCAGTGTGTCGTTGCCCGCAGCACCCATAAGCTTGTCGGCAGCAACACCACCGATGATAACGTTATCGAGCAGATTCCCTGCCCCGGTAAAGGCCGCCATTCCGATATAGGTGAGGTTCTCGACATTAGCCGCCAATGTGTGGGCACTCAAGGTCGTGCGAACCGTGTCTATCCCCTCATTGGCGACCTCGGTGACGAGGTCGCCGGCATTGTCAACGATATAGTTGTCGTCGCCCGCCCCGCCGATCAAGCGATCCGCCCCGGCTCCGCCATTCAGCGTGTCATTGCCGGCGCCGCCGGAAATCGTATCGGCGGCAGCGCCACCCGTGATCACGTTGTCGAGATCATTGCCTGTTCCGACAAAGGCTACCGTGCCGATGCCGATATAGGTGAGGTTCTCGACATCGCTGCCAAGCGTATAGCTCGTCAGCGTCGTGCGAACCGTATCGGTTCCCTCATCAGCAGCTTCGGTGACGATGTCGGCGGCATTGTCGACGAAATAGGTGTCGTCACCCGTGCCGCCGATCAAGATATCCGCACCTGCCCCGCCATTCAGAACATCATTGCCGGCGCCACCGGTGATCGTGTTGGCGAGCGCGTTGCCGGTGCCGATGAAGCTGGCGGATCCGATATAGGTCAGGTTCTCGACATTAACCAATGCGGCGATCGAATAGGCCGCAAGCGCCGTGCGGATTTCGTCGGTGCCGGCGCCGACCGCCTCGTTGACGACGTCGCTGGCACTGTCGACCACATAGATGTCGTTGCCGGCACCACCGTTCAGCGTGTCGTTGCCGGCGCCGCCGTCCAGAAGATCGTTGCCGGCGCCGCCCGTGATCGTGTTGACGAGCGCATTGCCGGTGCCGGTGAAGCTGCCGGATCCCGTATAGAGAAGGTTCTCGACATTCGCCCCTAGTGTGTAGACGGCCAGCGTCGTGCGAACCGTGTCGATACCGACGACGGCCGCTTCGGTGACGACGTCGCCGGCATTGTCGACGATATAGATGTCGTTGCCCGCACCACCAATCAAGCTGTCCGCGCCGGCCTTCCCATCCAGGATATCGGCACCTGCCCCGCCTAGAATGGTGTTGTCGAGATCATTGCCCGTTCCGACAAAGGCTGCCGTGCCGATGCCGATATAGGTGAGGTTCTCGACATCGCTGCCAAGCGTATAGCTCGTCAGCGTCGTGCGAACCGTATCGGTTCCCTCATCAGCAGCTTCGGTGACGATGTCGGCGGCATTGTCGACGATATAGGTGTCGTTGCCCTCACCGCCGATCAGGGTATCGGCACCGCCCCCACCGTTCAGAACATCATTGCCGGCGCCACCGGTGATCGTGTTGGCGAGCGCGTTGCCGGTGCCGATGAAGCTGGCGGATCCGATATAGGTCAGGTTCTCG